>NZ_JBMQOB010000008.1:0-262858 GCF_053551015.1 Arcticibacter sp.
ATTCACATAACGGAGCAGAAAAGAGCAGAAAGAAAGAGAATTCAAGATATCACTGAACCGGCCTCTGAATTATCAGCGGATATCAACAAATATTACACAACTAGTTCATTACTTTTGTCCAACTAATAAGGGGTCGGTACAGTTTTGAACAGTTTCAAGCGTAATTATCTCACAGATGCACTCCAAGGATTCTATGATGATTTTGCGGAGTTCTCTGGTTCGGATGGGGAGCTTACAGAATCTGAGATTGGAAAGCTTCGGGCTATGTATGACGCGATCATGAGTAATGCTGATGTAAAGTTCAAGGACCTGGAGAAGGTGGCGGGGATAAGTTTAGGAAGCACCGAAAACACCTCCTCCGCCTCGAAGACCATCGGTGCTTCTATGACCGAAGAAACGGCATCTCGGGCATTGGGTATCTGGACAGCGATGTACGATATTGAAAAGCGATCAAGTGGGTACCTGGTGGAACAATTAGCCACAATGAACGATGGCAAGAGTCTACTGCAGCAACAAAGGGATATCGCTATGCAGGGTGTCGTATATCAACAGAGGACGGCAGAAAATACGGCAGCGACTGTTCAGCGGTTAGATTCAGCCATTACTGAACTAAAGTCGATCAACAGAAATACCGGAGGAGTAAGTAGTAGAGATATTGGAAGATAAGTTATAAGCGACAAAGATTTTAAATTAATAGTTACGCATGACCTCGGTACTCCCATAGTGCCAGGGTTTTTTTAAGAAATCGAAAAAGGGATTACTTGTTAGTATTTTTTTGAAGTTCCTTACAAGGCGGGAATCTTATTTGCGAAGGGATCGATTGATTATAAGCTGAATTGATTGCTTGGCCAATATAAAATATGCATCCTAAGTCAAGGTAGCGTCTGGTGGGCTCCTGAAGAGATTGCCCGGATTGAGAAGGAATTGAAGGAGGCGCAGGCAAGTACTCATAACAAGAGCAACTTAGATAACAACTAAACTTTAATCGCCCATCGGCAAATACGTTTTAATTTTAATCTGTACTCAGTTTTATTTGGTTCTTCTGAAGGTAAACGAGAAACTTCCGAATGTGCAATAGTGCTTTTTGTAGGGCAGTGGATAACATCTAATGGGTTGATATTCCTAACATTGACTACATCCATAACAACTACGGCGTTCTCGGCGGGAGTATTTGCTCTTTGTCGACAGTCTTCCGGAGTGCTATATTTTGACCACTCCGTTGACATTCCACTACCAATGGGTCTGAACGCACCAGGTATTATATCGCCATTTCTAATGTTTTGCTTGTGGATTCGGTAAAAAATACTATCGGCGTCCGGTATGTGTTCAATATCAGTAATCACTTATAATTTAGTAAGAATGGGAACAATAAAAATTCATAATCACTTGCATCAAACTCTCCGTGTATTTTATTTGACTTGTAATTGTCACCAAAATAAGTGCAAAGGCCCGTATTCGTGATATTGATTAATAGATTAAAACGCTCGTATTCCCAATAAATATCAATACTCCCTTCGGGTCCATGATAGATTTTAGGTATAAAAATTGTCTTTCCGGTCGTATTGAGAATACTGGTTGAATAATTTATTAGGAATTTAATCGCCTTAATCCAAGTTTCAACAGTGTAGCCAATTGCACCTTCATCATCCCAATTGTCAGGAAGTTCAAGCATATATTTAGATCGCTCAATTTCTTCTGCTAGATTTCGAAGTTCAATTGGAACAACGCCAACTCCAACTCCATTTATCGAAATGAAATTTGAAATGGAAGTAAGTTCATTTTTTAAAAAGATGTGAACCTTCTCAAAGTGAATCCGTCCCAAAAATGCCAAATGGTCGGGTTCTCTTTTAACGTTTATCGCAGGATGTATGTCTGTTGGCGTAAAATTCTCCCAGCACGTATTTATACTTAATAAATAGTCCTCTGTAGAGGGCTTCTTTTTTCTTTCGTAGGATTTTACTGAAATCATACTTGATTGTAAATTAAATCAGAACGATAATACTCTTGAATAATTTCTGCTTCCTCTTTAGCGTTAGCCAAGGTCTTAAATAGCTGCTCGAGATCAGCGTTATCCAAAGTCACAGAAAATTCTTTTTCAGAAGATTCAGTCGAATAAGAAATCTTAAGATGATGATAAATCATACTTCCTTCAACTTTCTTTTCAATAACGATAGGCTTAATATCAGAGCTAACTCGTGCACCTTGAAATACTGCGTCAACATCGCCCGTCGAAATCATTGACTTTGCTAGCAGCTTCAAATTTATATTTTCGACATTCAGCAATGTAGTGATATCATCCAAGACGCTAGAATGTGTAGAGTCTTCGATACTTTTTTCCCCCGTTACTGAAATATAGAGCTGTTCTATTATATCTTCCTTTGTTATAGGAGTGTTGACAAGTGTAACAAGCGTTGATAAAAGTAGCGTTATAATCGGTCTGCAGTCATCTTCCGATTCGTTAATTAAGGAAGCAATACCTATATTCAAATCTTTTGTGGAAACATTTCGTGGGGCATTCTTTAAATAACCAATTATCTTTTCCTTTTGGTTTATCGAAAGTTTCAAATAATTCTGTAAAGCTTCAATATCCTTTTTTGGGATGCTTATAGATGCCATGTTTAGATTTTAGGATCAAATATATATTATTTTCTATATAAACTACTTAAATCTAAACTTAGTGCATTTGTTTTACACAAATTCCCATTTAACGTCAATGTTACTGTTTTAAAGTTCTGTGTCTCCTCAAAAAAAAGCTGAAAGTTTCTTCAATTGAATACTATAGCATTCACGTCATAAGAATCACTGGATTTATCTCCCACCTACTTAGATCATAAGAGCCCCTCATCACTGCCTAGCAAATCCCAGCGTGCTTACCCTCTAAATTTTTCCATTCCTTACCACCCACATTAAGTAAACAGGCCTATTTAACAACGCATTAGCAAGGTCGTAGCTTTGAATAACAACGAAAGAGCAATGACATTTATCAAGGACATCATGGGCACCCAAGTGGCCGGCCGGCTAGCTCTAAGGCTCATGACATATTGAATTCCTGTTCATCGTTTTTTTATTGAATAGATTAGTATACATTTGAGAACCAATCGCCTTACTATAATGAGTAATCTCATCACTACCACAACTAGCAACCTCGAAGGTTGGACCATAACAAACTACCTCCAGCCTGTATCGTCTAATATTGTCGTCGGCGCAAATATTTTCAGCGACTTTTCAGCGTCAATAACTGACTTTTTTGGAGGTAGATCCGGGACATATGAAAAGAAGTTACAGCAGATATACGAGCAGTCAATTCAAAAACTTCAAAAAAAAGCTAAGGCCATGGGCGCCTCCGCTATCGTGGGATTAAAAATTGATATTGATGAGATCACCGGCAAGGGGACACAGATGTTTATGGTTACCGCATACGGTACACCTGTTCGGGCCATAAGACAGCGTAATGAAGTATCGACTAACGATTCCGCTATCGAGAAAGTTATGGATGGCACCTATGTTGAGAATAAGGTGATAGCGAAAAGGATTATTGAACGATCAGAAATAAATAAACGCTTGGATTTAAATGACCTTAACTTCATTTTGGAACATCCATATCCTGAGTTTGTGGACACGATGATAGATTACACTAGAAGGAATGCCTCTAACGCCACAGGTCCGGAAGATGAGACAGTGGCAATGCAGATCAGATCTTATTTTTCAAATATCGATCCTAATACTGCAGCTGAGGTGTTGTATGTAGAATTATTGAAGGCTGATTATGGTGTTAAATATCAGTATTCTATTCGCGATGCAATAAAAGAATTGTGTCTTATCGATTACGATAAATTGGCTGATATCATGAAGTCAGGTAATTTGCAGCAGGGTAAATTTGCATTGAACATTCTAGCGGCTAAACGTGAGTCATACACAGAGGCTGATAAGATAGGCCTTGCAAGGATGAAAGATATAATCGACGAGTCCTTCCAACCGTTAGGAACAGTCACTTCTAAAAAGGGATTCATGTCAGGAGAAAAATCTGTGTGGGTTTGTACCTGTAAACGATCAAATGATCTTGATGCGAAGTATTGCGCAGGATGCCTGAATGATATTTATGGATTCAAGCAAGGGGAGTCGCACCCGGTGGGTCTCTCCAAGCTTATTGAAGATAGGCTATCGTTTATCTAGTCCTTAAATAACAATGGCCGGACATAGGGCCCAGCCAAAGAGATAAAATTTCTGATTACGAGAACCAGAGTTCAAATATACTATTCTTTATAGTCGGAAGCAAAGGTGCCATCAAATCAAAGCACGTAAATAATTTATTAAAATAGATCCCGTGCATCAATGCTTTTTCGGCCATTAGTATTCCCATCCAGGGTATTTCTTAACCGGGCTATTTCTTGCGTTAACTCCTCTATTTTCTTTGGGATTGTTTTCATCTTGAGGTAGGTGTCTGCTATATCGGTTTCCACTCTAGCGGTTTTTCTAAAGGGATCCAACGAAATATGAAATTGCTGCTTTAGTCGTTTTCGGCTTTTAATCGAGAGGGAATAGGATAAGGCTCCGGAATAGTCAAGAGGTTCATCCTCATGTTTGTCAAAATAATCCTTAGTAGCGTCTACCGGAATAGATATACGGCGGTCTTTATTTAGAACGGCAATGTCATACTTGCCAAAACTTCCAAATCTTACTAGCTCATTGTTTACATCAAATAACGGTGTTTCCCACTCGATTTTTATATTGAAAGCTGGTTTGTTTCCGTAGTTCTGTATAGTGAGGAACATGGCCCCCGATCGACTTTTTATGTCAAAGTCAATAATTAATTGCGGATTGTCTGCTTCGTTTTGTTTATGAAATACTTCATAGGCTACATACGCGGATATAACTGCTATTATCAAAGACAGTGATGCAGTAAGTGTCTCCCATTCGAGTGCACGGTAGGAGTTGTAGGATAGATAAGCAGAAATTAACAAAGCTGCTAGAAACACTACTTTGAATAGGATTCTCATATGATTAGTTTTTGAGGTACTAACATATAGAATCCTTTTTGTAGTTTTCCTATAAGCCGAGGACTAATATTGAATTTGAGTGGATGACTTGGTAGGATTCTCCTTTCGCTTTACAAACCGACAACGAAACCGACAACAAAAGATAAAAAAAGCCCTCTATCGTGAAATAGAGGGCTTTTTTGCAGTCCTGCTAGGGCTCGAACCTAGATCTTCAGAACCAGAATCTGACGTGGTAGCCATTACACTACAGAACTGCGTCAAAAATACGATAAAATTTATTTTCTTGAAAATGAAATGTGATTTTATTGAGGAAAATGCCCTTTAGATGTAACGAAAGAGGGGAGCGGCAAGGTTTGTTCTTCTTTAGCTAGCGCGGAATTGCTTGTTTTGCAGAATCTTATCAAGGAAGCCTTAAAAGGAATTTTTATAGTTTTATTCCCTTTTTTCTGCCGTAAAGTTGATCAGTGTCTCAAAATCTGAGTGGTCGTATTCAAAAGACCCTTTATCGACACTCCAGTATTTAGATTTAATGAAGTTTAGCTCAATTTCAATAACGGTCATTTTAGGGCCGCCAGACTTTAGTTGAACGATGTCGCCAATTAAAAAGTCTTCTGGTTTTAATACTTTCATAGCGCTCATTTTGATGTTTCTAAACTAATTAAATCTCAAAACGGGATAAATGTTTGATCCTCAAGGGTATTATTGTGTATTCTTGTGAACTTTGCTGAATGGGGTAGGTGAGGGATCTGGTAAAGGTCACACCTCTATTTCCTGAAGGATGGTTTGGCTAAGTTTAAATTCCAGTGCAAGGTATTCGGGTGGGCAGTTTACCGGATCTGCTATTTTAAAATTTCCGTCTTCTGAAACTTCCATGTGAAAGCGATGTCTGGTTTCATCCTTCGCAACATACACCTGGAATAACTGAAGTTTTAAAATATTCATCGGATTGAATTCAAATTCCACGCTGTCTATTTCTTTAAAGAATCTCCTTATCATAGCGCAAATATAGCAATTAGGGTGTTTTATAGCGTCTTTTATCGCCATATTATGCGATTTTATTTAATTATCGTATTATTTGTCGATATTTTGAAATTATCGCCATATATGACTATATTCGGGGATGGAATCAACAAAGGCAGTACTAACAGCTGATATCGTCAATTCGACCTTGATGGATGGAAAAGACCTCAATGATCTCATCGTGATGATCCGTTCTGAGTTCAAACAATCGAAGGTGTCGTCTGAGTTTTATAGGGGAGACAGCTTTCACCTGTTGACGGAAGTTGAGGATGCCTTTGAAATGGCATTGAAGCTCCGCGTGCTGGCGCGTCAGGTGGCGAATGTGGGTGCTGGTGGAAATGCAGATATCCGGATCGCTATAGGCCTGGGTAAGGTGCAGGATGGTATTAAAAGTATGGCGCTTGGGAAAGGGGAAGCCTTTCTGTTGTCAGGAAGGGAACTTGATCTCATTTCCAAATCGCAGGTCCGGCTATCTATACGTTGCTCCGATAGTAAGATTGACCCGGGTCTGGAAGCTGTTGCCTTGCTGGCCGACATGATACTGAAAGATCTTTCATCCAAGCAGGCAGAGGTGCTCAGTGAGCTGTTGATGGGATACACGCAGATGGAAGTTGCTTTGAAACTGAAGAAGAGTCAATCTACTATAAATAAGCTCGCACAGGCAGGTAACTGGTCGCAGCTGGAAAAAGCTTCGCAAATATATCGTAAACTTGCATTCTATATACAGGATTGATATATGCTATTACTCTGGTGTCTGAAAATGCTTGCTGCTCACCTGCTCACTGACTTTGCTCTACAGCCAAATTCATGGGTGCTGGGTAGAAATACCTACCATTTCAGATCCAGGCATATTTACTATCACATCATCATCACTGTTTTAATGGCCAGTTTGTTCGATGGTTTCAGCCATTGGACAGTACCTCTGGTTATCGGCATTTCCCATTACTGTATAGATCTCTGGAAGTCATACAGGCCACGAAAAATGATGTATTTCGCTATAGATCAGTCACTACACATCCTCGTTATTCTGTTGATGGGAGTTCTGTTGTATCCACCGGATATGGCGATATTCAAGTCTCTGCAGATGGCTTTGACAAAAGAAAGCTACTGGGCGATAGCCCTGGCGGTTATATTCCTGGCTCATCCCTCGGGAATTATAATAGGGATGCTGACAACCCGGTGGCGTGAACAGCTGGCAGATACATCAAACAGCCTGGCAGATGCCGGTAAGTGGATCGGAATTCTGGAGCGACTTATCATATTCGTGCTGGTGGTGTTTAATCAATATGCGGCCATTGGGCTGTTAACGGCTGCGAAATCGATCTTGCGGTTTTCGGAAAGTAAAAATGCACAGGAGAGAAGTGAATACGTGCTGATTGGAACTATGATCAGTATAGCCTTTGCCCTGGTTACCGGATTAATTATAAAAACCTTTTTGCCTGTATCGTTCTGATACATCTGGCATACACATAGAGAATATTGTTTTAGAGATGATTACACATGTAAGAAAGATCGCGGAGGAACTGAATATTGCTGAGAAGCAAGTGAACACCACCCTGACCCTGCTTGATGAGGGTGCGACGGTTCCGTTTATTTCGAGATACAGAAAAGAAATGACAGGAAGCCTTGACGAAGTTCAGGTAGCTGCCATAAGAGACAGGGCAGAGCAGCTTCGTGAGCTCGACAAAAGGAGGCAAGCCATTCTGAAGTCGCTCGGCGACTTAGGTAAACTGGACGCCGAGCTGGAAAAGCTTGTTATGAACGCTCAGACAATGGTCGAGCTGGAGGATATCTACCTTCCGTACAGACCGAAAAGGAAAACCCGGGCAAGTGTTGCCAGGGAGAAGGGGCTCCAGCCTTTAGCAGATATGCTTTTGGAGCAGAGTGCTTTTAACGTCCTTCAGGAAGCATCGAAATATGTCGACGATGCTAAAGGTGTGGGTTCCGATGTAGAAGCCCTGGCAGGAGCGAGGGATATTATCGCGGAGTTTATCAATGAACATGCGGAGGCACGTGCTCAGATCAGGCAGTTGTTTGTTGAAAAAGGGCAATTTATTTCGAAGGTTATTGAAGGAAAAGAGGAAGCCGGACAAAAATATAAAGACTACTTTGACTGGGTGGATTCAGTGAAGGATGCTCCTTCTCACCGCATTCTGGCTATGAGACGCGGGGAAAAGGAACTTGTTCTCACGCTTGATATCATGCCTCCGGAGGAGGATGCCCTAGCTCTGCTTGACCGGCAGTTCGTCAAGAACAGCTCAGAAGCTTCGGGACAAGTTAGGCTGGCCCTTGCAGACAGCTATAAACGTTTGCTGAAGCCGTCTATGGAGACTGAGATCAGACTCCAGACAAAGAAGCGGGCCGATGAAGATGCTATCCGGGTGTTTGCAGACAATGCCAAGCAACTGCTTATGTCTGCTCCGTTGGGACAAAAAGCCGTTCTGGCAATTGATCCTGGATTCAGAACCGGATGTAAAGTAGTCTGTTTAGATGAACAAGGTAAATTGCTCACTAATAAAGCTATATATCCTCACAGTGGTGCAGGAGGTCTGGCTGAAGCTAATCGGGTTATCAAGCAACTGGTATCAGAATACACAATCGACACGATCGCTATCGGGAACGGAACAGCAGGTCGGGAAACCGAGCTCTTTGTTAAAAATCTCAATCTTTCGGGAGTGAACGTTATCATGGTGAACGAGAGCGGGGCCTCAATCTACTCGGCATCCGAAGCAGCGAGAGAGGAATTCCCGGATAAAGATATTACCGTTAGGGGAGCGGTTTCCATTGGAAGACGTCTGATGGACCCTTTGGCCGAGCTGGTGAAGATCGACCCTAAATCAATCGGTGTGGGGCAGTATCAACACGACGTGGATCAGAATAAGCTGCAGTCTTCTCTCGACGATACAGTGATCAGCTGTGTAAATGCTGTCGGCGTAGAACTGAACACCGCATCGAAGCAGATATTGTCGTACATCTCCGGCCTTGGTCCTCAACTGGCAAAGAACATAGTTGAGTACAGGGAGGCTAATGGTGCATTTAAGAAACGATCTGAGTTGAAAAAGATTCCCCGACTGGGAGAGAAGGCTTTTGAACAGGCGGCAGGATTCCTGCGGATACATAATGCCCCTAATCCTCTCGATAGCAGCGCTATTCACCCCGAGCGCTACGATCTGGTTGCGCAGATGGCCAAGGATTTAAATTGTACGGTTCCAGATCTGATGAAAGATGAAGGCCTGAGAAAGAAGATTCGTCCCGAAAAATATATAACAGATGCTATCGGTTTGCCCACGATAAATGATATTCTGGAGCAACTCGCCAAACCGGGAAGAGACCCGCGTGAGCAGTTTGAGGCCTTTAGTTTTACCGAGGGAGTAAATGCGATCAGCGACTTGAAGGTTGGAATGGTGCTGCCGGGAATCGTCACAAACATCACCAGTTTTGGCGCCTTTGTGGATGTAGGTGTTCACCAGGACGGTTTGGTGCATTTAAGTCAGCTCTCAGACAGGTTTGTAAAAGACCCGAATGAAGTTGTCAAAGTTCATCAGCAGGTTACAGTGAGAGTCACTGAGGTTGATGAAGCACGTAAGCGCATCGCTTTATCCATGAAGATGGAAGGTGCTAAGACTCCGGTAAAATCAAAGGGAGCCCCCGCGCGCGATGCGAAGCCTGTAAAGAATTCCGGGCAGGGTAATAAAAGTGCCGGGAAGGAAGATTTTAAGGATAAACTGGCGGCGCTAAAAAGCAAGTTTTCCTAGTTTTTCACGCATAATTGCACGTTTCAAAATATTTAAAACTTTTTTGAAAAATCGAAGAACAAAAAATGAGGTGCAAAGGTTACTCATATATGGGAACTGATATGAGCAACTTGGAACAGCATGCTGCAACATGCTATAATTTCTTTGTAAACTTATTTGACAACGGTGAGTTTAACGAAATTATGGTGACCCAGAACCAGGATGGTTATAGTGTGAACCTGGAAGACAATACTTTCCTTGGAACACTCACACAGAATAGCGATCTTTCATGGCGTCTGGTAAAAGGAAACATGCCTGCTTATCTGTTTAATGAGATCATTAAGAGCATTAATCAGAAAATTAAAAACTAATAATGCTGGTCTCTGCTGAGATCAGGTGAACAGATATGTTCAAAAGGAAGGGCGATACCGACAAGTATCGCCCTTTTTAATTTGAATATAAGTATTTGTAAGATAGTCCGCTGACCTTATCCATCTTACCTAATACCTGATTTAAAATGCTTTTTCTTATCCCAAGGGTTATCGAGCACTCGTTATCAAAACTCTGCTCCAGAATTTGAAGATCATGCTCTTTTAAAACTCTCATTACCGTATTCATCTCCAGATAGCCGAAGTGCAGCGAATAGACGTCTGTAAGACTCAGCTCAATAATCACGCTTTCTTTCAGGGCCTCTACAGCGGCGGTTTTGTAAGCATTTATCAGTCCGGGGATGCCCAGAAGTGTACCTCCAAAATACCGCACCACGATAACGACCGTGTTTGTAACATCCTGAGAAAGGAGGGTATTCAGGATCGGTCTTCCTGCGCTTCCGGAGGGTTCTCCATCATCATTCAGTTTAAAGACGGATCTGTCTGTGGTGAAACGGGCTGCCCAGCAGTAATGCCTCGCTTTAGGGTGCTCAGCACGGATTCTTGCCAGGTGATCTTTCAATTCCTGCTCTGTTTTAACGGGAATTGCATAGCCGATGAACTTGCTGCCTTTATCACGAAAAATTCCTTCACCCGGGCGTCCTACAGTTTTATAGGTATCATCAAACAACATGCGCAATGATAACTAAAATGAACAAGCTATCGAAATTTGCCTTCAAACGCGGTTTTATTATCAACGAAGCGTATCTTAGGTCATTCTCCCGGATCTTCATGGGTAAAGAACTGTGTTGTATTTCTTTATGGATCTTCGGTGGACTGCTTTGCAGCACTTAAATCTCTCAATCTTATAGAGTATGCAGTCTGAACGGGAATAAAAAATTTTGTGAAATGCTTTATCCTTTTAATTTTGTTTAAAACAAGTACACGAATAGATGAAACTCAGCCAGAAAGAAGCAGTCTTTGCTAGTGAGGTGGTAACGCGATTTGAATTATACAATAGCTTATTCCTAACCCTTCCTTTTTATCGCGTAAAACATACCGGAACTTTACTCCCGTTTTTTACCTCTCATTGCGAAGAAAGTGTCAAACAGAACATTGCTCCGTCTGATATCATTGAAAGCTTTTTCGGTCAGTATGAGCAATACGTTCAGGCTTCAGACCGTTTTGATCTGCTGTTCCGTTTCATTCAGTACATCGAGAGACAGGTGGTGCTTTTTGATGCGATAGAAGATTCTGCGTTCAACAAGACGCATTCAGCTGATGAAGTAGGCTCTCTTGCCGTGCTTCTTCAACACGCATCATCTAATCCGTCAATGAAGGCAGCGATACGTAAGATGCTGGACACCTTCTCGTTGAGACTGGTACTTACAGCGCATCCTACACAGTTCTACCCGGGTAGGGTCCTTGCGATCATCACAGATCTTACCGAGGCCTTAAAAACAAACGATATCAACAGTGTCCACCTGCTTTTACAGCAGTTGGGTAAAACGCCGTTCTTCAACAAGACCAAGCCGACACCGGTTAATGAGGCGGTCAGCCTGGCCTGGTTCCTGGAGAATGTTTTCTATAAAGTAGTATCCAGCATCCAGAAACAGGTGGAGGATGAATTTGAAGCACCGATGTTCAATACGCATCAGCTTATCGAACTTGGCTTCTGGCCAGGGGGCGACCGTGATGGTAATCCAAACGTTACCTGCGAAAGCACAAAGGCTGTTTCGGAGCTCCTGCGAGAATTGCTGTTCCGCTGTTATTACCGCGATTTCCGAACCTTGAAACGTCGTATTACTTTCAGGGGGGTAGAAGACTATATGGAACGCTTGCAGCACCTGTTTTATCAAAATAGCTTTATCAAGACAGAAGAGCCTACCGATCTTCGCGATGAGATCTTGTCTAACCTGAACTCCGTTAAAGATGTTCTTCTCCGTTCACATGATGGTCTCTTTGTAGACGCTGTTGAAGATCTGATTCATAAAGTGAAGTTGTTTGGTAGTTACTTCGCATCCCTCGATATCAGACAGGACAGCCGCGTATTACGTAAGGCACATGCTGAATTAAGGGGAGCAATAGCTCATTCCTTCCCTGAAAACTACGATAGTTTGACTGAGGAAGAGAAGTTGAAGGCGATAAGCTTCGAAGAGACAGATGCACCTGCAACAGGATTCCAACCTCTGAGCGACGATACCTTCCAGACGATTCGCCTCATGAAGAAGATGCAGTTTGCAGGAGGAGAGAAGGCGTCTCACCGCTTCATTATCAGTAATTGCCAGCAGGCTTCTGATATCCTTCAGCTAATCAACCTGTTTTTATGGAGCGGGTGGCAGAAAGACAACCTGAGTGTAGACTTCGTGCCGCTGTTTGAAACCGTTCAGGATCTTGCTCTTGCCGGTACCGTTATGGAGACGCTTTATACCAACCCATTCTATAAAGAACACCTGGCTAAAAGAGGAAACAAGCAGATCATCATGCTTGGATTCTCAGACAGTACGAAAGACGGTGGATACCTGATGGCGAATTGGTCTATATACAAAGCTAAGGTTGCACTGACCTCGCTTGCCCGCAAGAACGGTATTCAACTGGCCTTCTTTGATGGTCGTGGTGGTCCTCCTGCACGTGGTGGAGGTAAAACGCACCGCTTCTATGCCACCATGGGAAGTGAAATTGCTAACGACCATATTCAACTGACCATTCAGGGGCAAACCATCAGCAGTCAATATGGGTCGTTCGATACGGCCTACTTTAATATTGAACAAATGGTTAATGCCGGTATCGTTTCTGCACTGGATACCAGCGATAAAAATACATTTACTCCTGCTCAGAAAACCATCATCGATGGTATGGCTGATACCAGCCACCGCGCTTTCGTGGCATTGAGAGAGGATCCATTGTTCTTGCGCTATCTCGAAGAACTCAGCCCGCTGAAGCTTCTTGCACACATCAACATCAGCAGTCGCCCGGTAAAGCGCGACTCAGGTGCCGAACTGAAGCTGGAAGACCTCCGAGCCATTAGCTTCGTGACTTCCTGGAGCCAGTTGAAACAAAACGTTCCCGGGTTCTATGGAGTAGGGTCTGCATTGAAGAAAGCGAAAGAAGAAGGCCTATGGGATGATGTTAAGAATATGTACGAAACATCCGGACAGTTTAAGACTATGCTCGACAACTGTATCATGTCCATGTCTAAAGTCAACTTCAATATCACGGCTTTCCTTGCCAATGATAAAACGTACGGCGATTTCTGGAAAAAGCTCAAGAATGAATACGACCTGACCAAGTCACTGATGCTGGAACTTACCGGCACCTCTGCACTAATGGAACAGTACCCTGTAGAACGTCGTTCTATAGCCCTGCGCGAGCGTATCGTGTTGCCGCTGGTCATCATTCAGCATTATGCACTTCAGCAGCTTGACAAGCATAAAGACGACGAGGAGAAGGTAAAGATATTCAACAAGCTGGTGATCCGCACCGTTTATGGCATTGTTAATGCAGGCAGGAACCTCGCTTAATTCAGAAGTATGACATATTGTTTGGCAATTAAGGTAAAAGAAGGTCTTGTCGCGATTGCCGATACGCGCATCACTTCCGGCACGGATACTACAGTCAAGAAAAAGGTTTTCGTTGATCAGAAAAAGCAGCATTCTCTGTTTATTATGACCAGTGGCCTGCGTTCAGTCAGAGACAAAGCGATCATTTACTTCAGAGAGCTTATTGATGGCGGGGCCGAATATAATAAGCTCTACAAGGCCGTGAACGCTTTTGGCGAACAGGTGAGGCGGGTGGCTCAGGAGGATCGCGTACCTCTTGAGCGTTCAGGATTTAAGTTTAACCTGAACACCATTATCGGAGGACAGCTGAAAGATGATGAAGAGCATAAGCTCTTCCTTCTTTATCCTGAGGGTAACTGGGTGGAGCTTGATCAGGGCTCACCCTTTGTCATTATCGGAAACTCTGGCCCCGGCAAACCCATCTTAAACCGGACCTTAAAGGAAGATTCCTCGATGAAACTGGCCCTTAAGACAGGTTTTCTATCGTTCGACTCCACACGTATGAGCACCAATGACGTTGATTTTCCAATTGACGTCATCCTCTACAATAAAGACAGCTTTGCCATGAGCGAGTATCGTTATGAGAAAGCAGACCTCGAGCATATTTCTGCCCAGTGGGCAAATGAGTTGAAAACAGCCCTCTTAAACATGCCTGAAAACTGGATGGAACCTGCTTTTGAGAAATTAAGAATCTTAAACGACGACTGCGGGAAGGTCGATCTATGAAGTTCAAGGTATCATCCGAATTAGGCTATTACTTCAACTCACCGGGAACGCTGATCCTCAATATCCATGCGTTAAAATCTCCGCACCAGCAGATACTAGGGGAGTCGTTCTTTGTAGACCCCTGGTTCTACTTCGAAGAACTGATTTCTGTAGGCGCAGATAACCGCTTTGTTCGGGTAAACGTTACCGAGCCTTCGCCGGTGAAGCTGCGCTATCAGGCGACGGTGGAAAACTCCTTCGATGTGATCAACTGTGCTGACCTTTATGAAGTGCAGGTGAGGGATATGGATGCCCTGGTGCTTTCGTACCTCAACCCAAGCAGATACTGTCAGTCGGATAAGCTCTATCGACTGGCTAACAACATGTTCGGGTATATCGACAACGCATTTGAAAAGGTGCTGGCTCTGACTGAATGGATCCATAACAATGTTGAATATCTGAGTGGCTCAACCAACTCACAAACCTCAGCTTACGACACGGTTACAGAGCAGGCGGGAGTATGTCGCGATTTCGCCCATCTGGGCATTGCCCTCTGCCGGGCTCTTACCATACCTGCCCGCTATTTCACAGGATACTCCTATAAGCTGAGTCCGCCCGACTTTCATGCATGCTTCGAAGCCTATCTGGGAGGTCGCTGGGTGATATTCGATCCCACCAAGCTTGCGCCCCTCAATGGGCTCGTAAAAATAGCTACGGGGAGAGATGCAGCCGACACTGCTATCGCCAGTATCTTTGGCGATGTCCGCTTCGATAGTATATCGGTTAACTGTGAGTTTGCCGGGACCGGATTTGAACCTCATTTCTACACCGACTCCAGTTCTCAGGCGCTCTCTTACCTCTAGGTTGCGCCTAAACTTTAAGGCGCTTTCGTTGTTCATCTGTTGATGAGAAAAAAGATCCTTATTGCAGGCGCTGCAATTATCGTTTTAATTGTCGGTGCACTGTTCTACTTCAAGTTCAGAAAACTCGACGACTTCGAACCCCAGATAAAAGCTAAACTTCAGAAGATTGTTCATGATGCATCCGGTGGACTCTATTACCTCCGGGTGGCGAAAGTGAACGCTGACGTAGTCAACTCCCGCATTATTCTTTCACAGGTGCAGATCGGTTATGATTCAGTAGTTTACAATCAGATGAGAGCAAATAAGCAGGCACCTGCAGACGTGTTCACCATCCGGCTTCAGTCGCTTGCCCTTGACGGACTTTCACCTGCTGATCTGATCAGCAAACGTGACATCCGTCTCAATATCCTCCTTCTTGAAAAGCCTGCTGTGCATGTCTACCATCATCGGCTGGATTACGAACGGCCGAAAAAAGGACAAAGTGTTTCTTCTATGGTGGAGAAGGAACTGGGAAGCTTTGGTTTGAACGTACTGAATCTGAAGGACGTAGACTTCGTTTATCACAGCGAAGGATCTAAAGTTCAAACGGTACTCAGTAACTTGAATGTCAGCTTGAAGGATATTCTCATCAATGGTGAAACAGAAGCTGACACTACCCGTTTTCTGTATGCGAAAGACGCCACTATCCAGCTGAAAAACTTCAGGCACAAGACGGCTGACAGTCTTTATACACTCAAGCTCGACAGTATCACCGTTCTGGCAGCACGGAATGAATTACGGATTAAGTCAGCCAGTCTGCAGCCTCGTATTTCCAAGGAGAACTATGCGAAAGTCATGAAAGCGCGGCAGGACCGCTATGATATTGATGTACGTGATGTCGTCCTCGAAGACGTCAGGTGGTGGACGCTGTTTGGTCAGGATGGTGTTTATGCGGGACGCGCTACGATTAAGGGCGGTAACCTGGAGGTATATAGCGATCGTACCATACCGCTGGGCAAATCCAAGAAGGTGAGGTACCCGCATCAACAGCTCTTCCAGTCGGATATGGCCATTGGCATCCGCGAAATAAAGGTGAAAAACATGGATGTGACTTTTATGGAACGGAGCCCGGAGACTATGCAGCGCGGAAAGATCACCTTCAACAATACGAGCGCTACGATATCCAACGTGACAAACATTCCTTCGTGGGTAGCAAAGAACGGCATGCTCAGGATCGATGCAGACACTCGCTTTATGAACGAAGGGCGGCTTAAGGCTGGCTTCCGGTTCAACCTGAAACGTCAGAAAGAAGGGGTGTTTTCTGTTTATGCTGATCTGGGACCTATGTCAGGACTCACCCTCAATAAGGCTACTATGCCCCTAGCAGCAGTAAAAGTCAGAGAGGCAAAGGTCAACAGGCTGCGCGTGGATATCAACGGAGACTACAACAAAGCCAACGGAAAGATCCTCCTTACTTATCAGGATCTCAAAGTAGATGTGCTAAAAAAAGGTAAGGATGGCACCCTGAAAAAGCGCGGTTTAATTACCTTTATAGCGAACAATTTTAAACTTCATGAACGCAATCCGAAGGAGGGCGAAAAGGCCAGGGCTCTTGATGCACATTACGCAAGACCGCCTGAAAAGTCCTTCTTTACACTGATCTGGAAAACTATTCTGGCCGGTGTAAAGGAATCTGTTGGCATGTAAACCATTATCAATATCATGAAACAACCGATCATAACAGGAATATTGTCATACGGAATGTCCGGCAGGGTATTCCACGCCCCATTTATTCATGCAAATAAGGACTTTAAACTTAGGGCGGTAACGGAGCGATCTGCTAAAAACATCAAGGACCACTATCCGGGTGTGATCAGCTATGACAGTGTCGACGAGCTGCTTCAAGATCCGGAGATTGAGCTTGTTATCGTGAATACGCCTAATAATACGCATTACGAATTCGCTAAAAAGGCACTTCTTGCAGGTAAACACGTCCTCGTGGAGAAACCCTTTGCGGCTACTTCGCGGGAAGCGAGGGAACTTTTCAACCTCGGCAAAGAACGTAACCTGAAGGTACTCGTCTACCAGAACAGGCGATGGGATTCTGATTTCATGTCCCTGAAGTCGATTGTCGACAGCGGTAAATTAGGCGATCTTATAGAAGTTCATCTGCGTTTTGATCGCTATCGTAGTGAGATCAGCAAAAAAGCCTTTAAAGAGCTTCCTTTGCCCGCCAGCGGCCTGACCTATGATCTTGGTCCCCACCTGATTGATCAGGTTATCAGCGTCTGGGGCAAGCCGCAGTGCTTCACCAAAACAACAGGGATATTCAGACCAGCATCGCAGGTTGATGATTTTATGCATATACATCTGCGATATGAAAGCGGTCTCAACGTCTTTGTAACTGCCAGTCTGCTCACCGCGGCGCCGCTTCCGTCCTTTGTAGCGCACGGCACCAAAGGTTCATATATCAAAGCGCGTACGGATGTGCAGGAAGATCAGCTCCAGGCAGGGGTAACTCCCGACAGCGAAAAGTATGGAATTGAGGAGGATGGAAAGGAGGGAACACTTACCCTCATCAACCAAGGAGGAGAGAAGATTACCGAGCACATAACGGCTCTAAAGGGGAATTACAACCGCCTCTTTGCAGCAGTTCATGATGCTATCCGCCATGATGCACCTTACCCTATTACTGAGGAGCAGGTGCTCGTACAGATGGAAATTCTTGAAGCTAAAGGCTAGGTTATTCCTCAGCCCGGGCGGGAGGAACGATCAGGGTCAGACAGGAGGGGATGATCTCCGCATGTATCTCGTTTACATTGCCGCAAACTTCTCCGTCTACCTGTAAGGTCGTCTTTTTCGACGAACGGATGTGCAGCTTGCTGCATCGGTGAACTTCCACGTACTCAGATGTCTGCAGGCTGTTCGTAAACATTTTCCAGGCAATCGAAAGCAGTTTAATGCGTGGAAAAGGGCGCACAATCACGAGCTCAAACTGCCCGTCATCTATCTTTCCAATCGGATTGATGACGGCACCGGTACCATATTTAGAGGCATTGGCAAAGGTCAATGAAACAGCCTTCCGCTTAAACTGATTGCCATCGATGTCAATATAGAAGCGATACTGCCTGATCAGAAATACTTCACGAAAAAGGTATTTAGCATAGGTTGCCAGCCCTCTTCCCGGATCCTCTTCAAAACGCTTTACGATACGGGCATTCAAACCCACGTCCGCCAGATGTATACAGATCTTTCCGTTGATCTTAAGCACGTCGATATGCTGTTTAACTCCGTCTTTCAGCAAACTTATGGCTGTATCCACCCGGTTGCCGATACCCAGCTCATTGGCCATGCCGTTAGCAGACCCGGTGGGAATGATTAGCATAGGAAGGGGGGTGTTATGGATCAGCTTGGCCAGCAGATTGATGGTCCCGTCGCCGCCCGCAACAGCGAGCGTCTCCGGCTGATATTCCTCAATGGCTTTTAATATCTGCTTTTCTTTGATGTCCTTCTTGAGCTCAAAGATCGAATACTCATAATGTAATTCTTCAGAAGAATTCTGAATCAGCGATTTAAGGTTTCCGTCCGTCTGGTTGCCAGACCTCGTGTTAATTATGAATAGTACTCTCACGTTATTGAAGATAAACTCAGAGAGCGTTGAAAACTACAGCTGATCTTTTACTTCAAGCAGAAACTTCTTCAGCTTCTCCAGCGAATCAATCACCTTCTGGTTCTCCTTTATTTCCGTCCGGTTGTTCTTCAGGTGCTCCTTAGCGCCGGATAATGTATACCCTTTGTCCTTTACCAGATGGAAGATAATTTTCAGATTTTCAACGTCTTCCGGTGAGAACAGCCTGTTGCCTTTTTTGTTTTTCTTCGGCTGCAGAATTTCAAATTCACGCTCATAAAATCGTATCTGAGAGGCGTTAACCTGAAACATTTCAGTCACTTCTCCCATTGTGTAATAGAGTTTGTTGATGTCTCTTTCTTTATATGGCATAATACAAATGTAGACGATTTCCCCAACAAACGATATCAGTTTAGCGATTTATGGTCTCTAATATTCCAAAATCCAAATCTGATATTAACTTTGCAACCAAATATTTAAAGGATGACAACGAAGGAAATCAGAAAAGGATTTTTAGATTTTTTTGCAGGTAAGGGCCATCAGGTAGTGCCTTCTGCGCCAATTGTGGTAAAGAACGACCCTACACTGATGTTTACTAATGCAGGAATGAACCAGTTTAAAGATATTTTTCTGGGCGAGGCACCTGTGAAATATGCAAGGGTGGCTGACACCCAACGCTGTCTGCGCGTGTCCGGTAAGCATAACGATCTGGAAGAGGTGGGTATCGACACCTACCACCATACCATGTTCGAGATGTTGGGCAACTGGAGCTTTGGTGATTACTTTAAGGAAGATGCGATTGCCTGGAGCTGGGAGCTTCTGACAAAGGTATATGGCATTGAGGAAGATAAATTATATGTAACTGTTTTCCAGGGTGATGAAAAAGAAGGTCTTCCTAAAGATCAGGAAGCTTATGACTTCTGGAAACAATGGATCTCTGAAGACAGAATTCTTCTGGGGAACAAAAAGGATAATTTCTGGGAGATGGGCGATACAGGTCCCTGCGGTCCCTGTTCAGAGATACACGTAGACTGCCGTTCTGAAGAAGAGCGTGCGCTGGTAGATGGCAAGACCCTGGTCAATGCCGATCATCCCCAGGTTATTGAGATCTGGAATAACGTATTTATGCAGTTTAACCGTCTGAAAGACGGGTCTTTACAATCTTTGCCTGCACAGCATGTGGATACGGGAATGGGACTTGAAAGGCTCGTGCGTATCCTGCAGGGTAAATCTTCTAACTACGATACGGATGTATTTCAGCCCTTGATCTCGTTCATCGCCAGTGAAAGTGGGATTCCATACACTCAGGGAGAGAGTATGGCGAAAACCGATGTCGCAATGCGCGTCATGGCCGATCATATTCGTGCTATAGCCTTCGCTATCGCAGATGGCCAGCTGCCATCGAACGTAAAAGCCGGATATGTTATCCGCCGAATCCTGAGAAGGGCCGTACGCTACGCGTATAGCTTCCTTGATATGAAAGAACCATTCTTCAATAAACTGGTACCTGTTCTGGCCGATCAGTTCGACGGCGTATTTCCTGAGCTTAAGGCGCAGCAGGACTTTGTGCAGAAGGTCATTCTTGAAGAGGAGGTGTCTTTCCTTAGAACGCTCGCTACGGGCATTCAGCGCTTTGAAAAATATACTTCAGACAATCAGGTAGTCGACGGGAACTTCGCTTTCGAATTATACGATACTTTTGGATTCCCGATAGACCTGACAGAGCTCATGGCGAGAGAGAATGGAATGACGGTTGATATGGAAGGCTTCAGCCAGGCTCTCGAAGCTCAAAAAGCGCGTTCAAGAGCGGCTACCGCAGTAGATACGACCGATTGGATCATCATCAATTCCGGCGATACCAATGAGTTTGTGGGCTATGACCTGGCAGAATCACCTGCCCGGATCCTGAAATACAGAAAAGTAACAGCTAAGGGCAAGGTGCAGTTCCAGATTGTACTTGATCGCACTCCTTTCTATGCGGAGAGCGGTGGGCAGGTTGGCGATACCGGCTTCCTGACGGCTGATGATGGTATGCAGATCAGGATCACTGATACCAAGAAAGAAAATGCTCTTAATATTCACTTTACTGACGAAATCCCTGAAGGATTCGAACTGGAAGCACCTCTGGTCGCTACGGTAGATGCAGGAAGACGTGTATTGATTCAGAGTAATCACTCGGCAACACACCTGCTTCAGGCTGCACTAAGAGAGGTTTTAGGAACGCATGTACAACAGAAGGGGTCCCTCGTGAACGCAGATTACCTGCGCTTCGATTTCTCTCATTTTGCAAAGGTGACCGATGAGGAACTGGCAAGGGTGGAAGCGATTGTTAATCAGAAGGTCCGCGAGAATATATTATTGAAGGAAGAACGTGATGTACCATTTCAGGACGCCGTAAGCCGGGGCGTAACAGCGTTATTCGGTGAGAAATATGGGGAGTTCGTCCGCATCATTACGTTTGACGACAACTACTCTAAAGAGCTTTGCGGAGGTATCCATGTGCAGGCAACCGGACAAATAGGCTATTTCAAGATCGTATCTGAAAGTGCCGTGGCGGCAGGAGTAAGAAGGATTGAGGCCATAACCGGACAAGCTGCCGAGACATTCTTCAATCAGCAGGCGAGCTTGCTCAACCAGTTGAAAGGGCTCCTGAAGAACCCTAAGGATCTCACTAAATCCCTTGAATCGCTGCTGGAGGAGAATACCCGCCTGAAGAAAGAGATTGAGAAAAGTGTTTTTGAAAAAGCTGCAAATCTGAAAAGTGAGCTGGCCGCTAAAGCAGAGCAGATCAACGGTATGAATTTTATTGCCGCACGTATCGACTTCGCTAATGCAGATGCAGTGAAAAACCTGGCTTTCTCTCTGAAAGAGATGGTATCCGATTTGTTCCTGGTACTGGCTTCCGAATCAGATGGTAAACCGGGACTAACAGTCATGATCTCTGAAGAACTGGTAGATAAAAGATCGCTGAACGCCGGTAATATCGTGCGCCAGTTGGCTAAGAATATCCAGGGTGGTGGCGGTGGTCAGCCTTTCTATGCTACTGCAGGTGGAAAGGATAGCTCAGGACTCGATCTTGCGCTGACGAAAGCGCGGGAGTTGGCTTCTCTTGCCTGATTCCAGGTCAAAAAATAATTAAGTCCCAGACGCTCAGAATACAACCCTTCTGAGACTATAAAACAGCAAAGAAGAGCCCAAACAAAAAAGGCTCTTTTTTGTTTATGGGAGAAAAATAAAAGTTCAATTATGCATTTTGATAAGATCAAGAATACCGGTCAGGCACGTCTTTTTAAGAATGACTTTTTGGAAAGTCTGACGAAGACCCGCCCCTGGGTAATTTACAGCATCTATATACCGCTATGCATGTACCTGATCTATTACAGCCATGATACGCTTGGTTATGCGTATTCCTTTATCGCCATGATGTTCTTTGGAGCTCTGGCGTTCTGGACCCTGTTCGAGTACTTTGCACACCGCTACTTGTTTCATTATGAGCCCAGCAGTGATTGGGCAACCCGCATTGTCTATATCTTTCACGGGAATCACCATGAATACCCACGTGACCGTATGCGCCTTTTCATGCCACCGGTTCCAAGCATCATCCTTGCAGCCGTCGTGTTCAGCCTGATCTATTTGTTTTCCCTGCTTTTTACCGGAACTGGCGATTACGCCTATATGTTCTTTCCGGGCTTCATGATCGGCTATCTGGCCTACGTGTCCATGCACTATGCCATTCACGCATTCGCCCCGCCCAAGCCACTAAAAGCCTTGTGGAGGAACCATCATTTGCACCATTACAAATACCCCGAAAGAGGCTTTGGAGTTAGTTCCGTTTTCTGGGATGTTGTCTTCGGTTCCCTGCCTAAAGAGAAGGAAAAGAAAACCAGCTAGAAGTTCCGGCATGGCTCTTCGGAACCTGGCTGTGCCTGTCAGGGCTGAATGGTAAACGATGTCCGACGGTTAGCTTGTTTGCCTTGTTCGGAGTCATTCCCTGCGATAGGTTTGCTTCTTCCATATCCTTTATAGCTTAATCTGACACGCGACACGCCGCTCGAGATCAGGTATTTATATACTTCTCTTGCTCGCTTATCCGATAAGGCCAGGTTCCACTCGTCGGTTCCCGCATTGTCGGTGTGACCACCTATCTCTATCCTGACACCGGGGTTCTTCTCCAGAAAATGAATGAGAAACTGAAGCTCAGTTTTTGATTCCGGAAGCAGCGTGTATTGGTCTGTATCAAAGAAGATGTTGTTCAGCACGCCTTGTTCCTTTGCCTGAACCTTCCTAAGAGAGACTGGCTTTTTTAAGAGGGCTGCGGCGGTTGTTTCCGCGCCGTTGATATTCTCAGAATAGGGCATATATCCCTCCTTCAATACCCGCATCGTGAATCGACCTCTTCCGGGTACAACCGCCAGCAAATCTGGTCCCGCGTCAGGATCCTGCTCATAGAGCAGCTGCCCTGAGCCGAAGGCTTCGAGACTGATCTTCCCATCCAGTTTCTTACCTGTTTCGGCATCCTGCACAACGCTCTGAATAACAGTAACCGATCCGGGACGGTGCTCCGCAGAAAGCTTGAATGAATAAATATCCATCCCCCCGTATCCGTCGGGCCGGTCTGATGCATAATAGGCGGTAAGTCCGTCTGTGCTGACCATTAAGCCGCTCTGTTCTTCAGAGGTATTAACCGGATATCCGAGGTTCTGCGGCTTCTGCCAGTTTCCATCATCCTGAAGCCTGCTCATAAAGAGGTCCTGCTTGCCCAGTCCCGGCCAGCCGTTAGAAGAAAAGTAAAGTGTTTTATTATCCGGATAAATGAACGGTGAATGCTCATCATACGCCGTATTGATGTTGGGTCCTGCGTTCAGGGGTTCTGACCACTTACCATCTGGTTGCAGGTCTGCATACCAGATGTCGTTTGCCCCGTATCCGCCCTTGCGGTCGCTTACAAAGTACAATCTCTTCCCGTTCGCACTGATAGCCGGCTGAGACTCCCATGTACCTGTATTGAGTGGTGCGCCGGGGTTATAAGGCGCCGACCAGGTATTGCCTGTTCTCCTGCTGATATAAATATCGCAGCTTCCATGACCATCCGGCTTGTTGCAGCCCGAGTAAAAGAGGTACATGCCGTCAGGAGAGATGCTCTGGGCTCCTTCATTGTACCCTGGTGTATTGATGCTCTTGCTGAGTTCGGCTGATGCTGCCCAGGAAGCGGACTCCCGCTCACTCTCATACAGATCTTCATTCTTTTCGGTGCGCCTCGTAAATATCAGTCGCCTGTTATCCGCCGTCACCACCGGGAAATACTCCTGGTCGCTGGTGTTGATTCCCTTCCCCAGGTTTGAGGGGACGAAGGCTACCGGATGCTGAACGGCTTGAATGCTGAAGATACAGTCCTGAATATGCTTTTCGACGAGGGCTCTGCTGCCAGCCGACAAGGATGTACTCTCTGCATATTTTTTGAAGGCAGGGAGTGCCGACTCATATAATCCGCAATAAAAGTCGCTGATCGCCAAGCCATATATAGTCAGCGGGCTATAGGATGGATTCAGGTTTAAAACAGCCCGGTATGACTTTCCGGCCTCTTCATAGGCTCCCGTCATCCTGAGGCAGTCTGCCAGCTGCTGATGGGCCTTAATAAAGCTTGGGTTGTGTTGAACGGTCTGGCGGAGTTCCGTAATAGCCTGTAGATAGTCCTTCTGCTGGAGGTACTTGGTTGCATTTTCATAGGCCTTTCTGGACGCGCGTTCAGCAGGCCCGGGAAGGTTTTGTGCTTGCACGATTTGGAAGAGCAAGCATAAAGTGCAGAGAAGTAGGATCTTAACAGGGCATTTCATTCCTCCTAAGATAGGAAGAAATCACGCTCGTGTAGAACCGCTGTTTTCTCGCTTTGCTTTACGGAATATTCAGGAACTTATGTGTTTGGAGCGAAATTTCCCATTTCGGGTTCTCTTTTACATAGTCGATGATCAGAGGTATCATCTCCTGCGACTTCGACCATTCTGGTTGCAGATAGAGTTTGCATTCAGGAGATACCAGCTGCGCGTGAGATTCTGCCCAGGCAAAATCGCTTTTGTTGAACACTATGACCTTCAGTTCTCCCGCATGCTGACCGATGGACGGTACAGGAGCCTTAAACTTCTTAGGAGAAAGGCAGATCCAGTCCCACTGTCCTGAAAGCGGGTATGCACCCGATGTCTCGATAAAGGTCTTGATCCCACGCTTCTGAAGCTCGGAAGTCAGATAATCCAAATTGTAAATCAGGGGTTCCCCGCCTGTGATGACGACAGCCTTTCCGGGATACATTTCTGCGTTGGCGACGATCTGATCCGCGTGTGTAAGCGGATGCAATGCTGCATCCCAGCTTTCTTTCACATCGCACCAATGACAACCTACATCACATCCACCAAGTCTGATAAAATATGCGGCTTTTCCACTATGATAACCCTCGCCCTGGATGGTGTAGAACTCCTCCATCAATGGGAGCAGGGTTCCGTCTTCTGGTACTTGTTGACTCATTATTTTTCTAAGGCTGCGAATATACCCAATAAAACAGGGGATATGTGCAGAGCAATGTCATTTTCACATTGCCCTGTCACTGCTAGCCGTATATTTCTTTCTTTGCCGATGCAAGCGTGTTTTTTAGCAGACCTACAATCGTCATTAATCCTACGCCTCCCGGAACCGGAGTAATCCAGGAAGCTTGCTCTGCAACATTTTCAAAGTCGACATCACCATACAGCTTGTATCCCGATTTCGTCGTCTCTGAGACCTCTCTGTTGATGCCCACGTCGATGATCACCGCACCTGGTTTCACCATATCCGCGGTAACAAAGTTCTTTTTGCCGATAGCCGCTACAATGATATCTGCAGATGCAACCACATCCTTCAGGTCTTTGGTCCGGCTGTGTGTCAGCGTCACTGTACAGTTGCCTGGGTAAGCGTTTCTCGCCATTAGGATGCTCATCGGACTGCCAACAATATTGCTGCGCCCTACTACCACACAATGCTTTCCGGAGGTTTCAATTTTGTATTCCTCCAACATCATCAGGATGCCGTAAGGAGTAGCCGGAATGAAGCAGGGTAAGTTACGCATCATGCGGCCCAGGTTCACCGGATGAAATCCATCCACGTCTTTTCTGTAGTCGATGGTTTCTGTAACCTTCTCCGGATCAATATGCTTAGGCAGGGGAAGCTGAACAATCAGTCCATCTACTGTATCGTCCTGATTGATCTCTTCGATCTTCGCCAATAGCTCTGCTTCGGTAACTGAATTATCGTAGCGATGAAGGGAAGACTTAAAGCCAACCTTCTCGCAATTCTTCATTTTACTCGCTACGTAGGTCTCGCTTCCGCCGTCGTTTCCTACTAGTATGGCAACCAGATGAGGCTTGCGGCCGGTGGTCGCAAGAACCCCTGCAGCCTCCGCAGCTATCTCTTGCTTAAGTTTTTCAGATACGAATTTTCCGTCTAGTAACTGCATCTTGTTCGTGTAGTTTGTGCTTATGTGTGTTAGTCAAGTTTTAAAACAGCCATAAATGCCGACTGTGGGATCTCCACGTTACCTACCTGGCGCATTCTCTTCTTACCCTTCTTCTGTTTCTCAAGAAGCTTACGCTTACGGGAGATGTCACCACCATAACACTTTGCTGTTACGTCTTTCCGCAAAGCGCGAACGGTTTCTCTGGCAATTACCTTTGCACCGATCGATGCCTGGATGATAATTTCAAACTGCTGTCTCGGGATCAGCTCACGCAGTTTCTCGCAAATACGCTTTCCAAACTCATAAGAGTTCGAACGGTGAATAAGAGACGACAGCGCATCCACAGGCTCGCCGTTCAGTCGAATATCCAGTCGTACCAAATCCGACTTTCTGTAACCGATCTGGTGGTAGTCGAAAGAAGCATAACCTTTTGAAATCGTTTTCAGACGATCGTAGAAGTCAAATACAATCTCTCCCATCGGCAGCTCGAATACCAGCTCCACACGATCAGAGGTCAGATAGGACTGGTTGATGATGATCCCTCTCTTCTGAATACAAAGAGACATGATCGGACCAACAAATTCCGACTTGGTGATAATGTTTGCTTTGATGAAAGGCTCCTCAACCGAGTCGAGTTTACTTGGATCTGGAAGATCGGATGGATTATGAACCTGAATCTCGTCTCCTTTAGTCGTATGTGCTACGTAAGAAACGTTCGGTACGGTCGTGATTACCGTCATGTCGAATTCGCGTTCCAAACGTTCCTGGATGATCTCCATGTGGAGCATGCCGAGGAATCCGCATCGGAATCCGAATCCAAGAGCTGCAGACGACTCCGGTTCAAAAACGATCGAAGCATCATTCAGCTGAAGCTTATGCATGCTTTCCCGAAGTTCTTCAAACTCATCTGTATCTACAGGGTAGATACCAGCAAATACCATCGGCTTAACCTCTTCGAAGCCCTGGATCGCATCCTTGGAAGGCTTGTCGACGTGTGTAATGGTATCACCTACCTTTACTTCCCGGGCTTCTTTGATACCCGATATGATATAACCCACATCCCCGGTCTTTACAACACCGCGGGGTTCCGGGTTCAGTTTCAAAATACCTACTTCATCCGCGATATATTCCTTGCCGGTGGCAATGAACTTCACCTTGTCGTTCTTTTTAATCTCTCCATGAACAACCTTGAAGTAGGCGATAATTCCGCGGAAAGGATTGAAGACTGAGTCGAAAATCAGTGCTTGCAGCTCACCTGTTTCGTTGCCGACAGGGGAGGGCACTCGGCTAACAATCGCTTCAAGTATATCATGAACTCCCTGGCCGGTCTTTCCTGATGCCGGGATGATGTCTTCTCTCTTGCACCCGATCAGTTCAATGATCTGATCTTTCACCTCCTCTGGCATAGCGCCTGGAAGGTCCATCTTATTCAGGATCGGAATAATTTCCAGATCATGTTCCAAAGCCAGGTAGAGGTTGGATATTGTTTGCGCCTGAATCCCCTGTGATGCATCTACGATCAGCAAGGCTCCCTCACAAGCTGCAATAGACCGTGACACCTCGTATGAAAAGTCAACGTGTCCGGGAGTATCAATCAGATTAAAGATATAATTTTCGCCATTCAGGCTGTAGTTCATCTGGATCGCATGACTCTTGATGGTAATCCCGCGCTCGCGCTCGAGATCCATATTGTCTAGCAACTGTGCCTGGGCGTCGCGCTGACTGATGGTATGCGTGTATTCTAATAACCGATCTGCAAGGGTACTCTTCCCATGATCGATATGTGCAATGATGCAAAAGTTACGGATATTCTTCATTCGTAGCGCAAAGATAATTTATTACGCCAACATTTCCATCGCTTGTTAGACAATGCCGCTCAAACAGTCCGGGAGTGAGGGCCGTGCCGGAAATAAGCCGCCAAATAATATTCTGTCTGTGTACTAAAGTCCTTAAATACAGCTGAGTGTGAAGTCTTATTGAATAAACCATTCAGATAGCCGCCAGTTACCGCTTTCATTCGGTTAAAATCCCTCTAAAAGTACAAAATTATGTTCTGATGGCTTTTTTAAAATATTTTAAACTAGTTAGTTAATTCTATTCTGTTAATTAATTGTTTAGGTTTATTTTACACTTCATGCCTCTTCCAAGCGCCTGTAAAGTCACCTAGCATCTGATCGAAACGGGCCACTACTGTAGCGATAAATTCCTCGTCCAAAAGCTGGAAAACTCCGTCCAGACCATCGAGCAGATCCATCTCCGCCAGCTTATAGGTTTGTTCAAAACTACCTTTTTCAAACTTAATAATGTACTTTCCGTTCATGGAAAATATCGTGATTTTACAGTCCGGTCTCGGCAATTCGGCAACTACTCGCATATCTTTTTTTCGGTAAAGGTATTATAAAATTTCAGTCTTTATCGCCAATGGATCTTCCCCGTTAAGACTCCCTTCTGTCCCGATAATCTGAAACCGGGCAAAAAGCTCTTCACTGTACCAATCTTGTTCCCGTGTCTTTCTGATCACCTCTGCATGCTCTGCCGAGCGGTAAGCAAAGGTCTTCACATCCTCCACCGACTTCCAAACAGAGAAGGTGGCTTGCCTGTACACGGGCGCTTCGCCTATTCCGAAAGAAGTGATATAACCGGGCGCTGCCGACATCAACTTGGCCACCGTGCTCACATTAGACCAAAATCCTTTGAGCTTATTCAGGCGGATGGTTGCCCTGGTCAGTACTGCAACCGGACCCGCGAAATCAGATTTCCCGTATGCCGATCCGAATGGTTCTTTGCCATCCCATTTTCCGTGACTGCTGATGGGCTTCAGCAATACCGTCCAGCGTTCGTTGGCGAAGCGCTTCCACCAGCTATTTACAAACGAAGAATTGTTGAATGCATCGAAGTCTTGCTGTGTGTCCCAAACCGCCAGAAGGGCCCATTGTTGAAGATCTGGTTTCAGATCAAAGGTGCCATTCCTGCCAGAGCCCATCAGCTTGTAAAACGAGCATCCTTTGGTTAACATCAGCGGCAGGTGGTGCAAGGCCATCGACAAGAAAGCAAGAGGTATCCGCTTTTTCGGATAACGGATAATGGTAAGTGAAACAATCATATCAGCATAGCTCAAGAATGATGGAGTGCTTTTCTCCGAAATATATAAGCACAAAAAAAGGGTCGAGGACCCTTTTTATACTTTTACCAGATATAGCCTGGGTAGATGGACGAGAGTTTAATCCTCTCCGCCTTCCTCGCCATAGCTCACTTTAGGAATGTGCTTGTCGATCTGCCAGCGTCCTGTACCTTCTTCGCCAATGATGTCGAAAAGTTCCAGAATACGGCGGGCTACATATTCCTCCTCAATCTGTTCTTTCAGGAACCACTGCAGGAACTGGAAGGTCACATAGTCGCTTGCCTTCTGGCATCTGTCTGATATGCGGTTGAAATTCATCGTTACCTGGATTTCCTGCTGCAGTGCCAGTTCGAAAACGCCTTTAAATGAATCAAATTCCTGAGGGATATTGGTCACTTCCGGAGAAATTGCTCTTCCGCCAAGATCGTTTACGTATCTGAACAATTTAAGCATATGCTCACGCTCTTCACCTGACTGACGCTCCAGATATCCGGCAGCATTGTCATAACCGTTACGGTTACACCAGGAAGACATGGCTAAATATAGGGAAGATGAATAGGCCTCTACTTTGATCTGTTCGTTCAGCAGAGTTTCTATTTCCTCTGTAAGGGAAGTTCTTAATCTAAGAAGATCTTTCATAGTGTTTCGAGTTTATTATATATACAAATAAACACCAAAAAGTTTTGAAAGCTCCAGTTTATTTTTTATACGGATTCAATCTAAATCATAGGATTGGAAGACAAGTAAGATGATCCGGCCGACAATTACAGTTTCAGCGATCTTTGGCCAGTTGGCTAGGCGAATTGCAGCTGGCTGGTACGGAGAATGCTGTTCAGGTGAAGAATGGTCTTTGCCCCACCCAAGATGCGTTGCAGCTGGATGATCTCTGAAATTGTTAAAAGAAAGCAGGTCTCACAGTAAGGCGGCATAATGATCGCCAGATCGGCATGTCTTGAAGTATTACAAGCCATTTCCTCCAGATCAACAGCGAAAATTCGCTTGCTGAAATCAATGAAATTTGTGGGTTTGAAGTATGTGAAGCGACTGCCAAACTCCAGTATAAAATTATTGCTGGCTTCACACTGATATACAGCCCCGACTTCTGTCTGAAAAACTTCTATGAGGTGAGTGCTTGTCTTCGTTTGCATGTACTAGATGTGTTATGCAAACTTAACATTTGTTTATAATCGATCCAAATAAAAGAGCTGCTTTTTTTAATTATTCTAAATAAGGGGTGGTGTAACAAAAAAACCGGCCGCCTCTGTCTGCATGGCCACAAACAAAGACGACCGGTTTCATGAGGAGCTGGTGGCCGGAGACTTTCCGGCTCCCAGCATCCACCCGGGCTAACCCCGGGTTAGCCTGCCTGATTCTCTGGAAGGTCGTTCGCCCGAAGAGGAACCCCTCCCGCTTGAATTACGATCAGGCGACTGAGAGCCTGCACCTGGCGCGCTTTGCACTCGCGGTGTTGATCGTTGAGGACCTTCAGATCTTTCCCTGGTTTGTGGTTGTTCACGCTGCATAGGTCGTTCTGAGCGGCCTTCTGGTCTGGTCATCCCTGAAGGGCGCTCCCGGCGGATTTCTGTATTTCGTTCCCGGGTGCCCGCACCAGGGAATGTTGCCGAGGGGCTTGGTTCACCCTGGGGCGTGCGGGACGGTCTGTTCGTCCTCGTGCCCTGACCCTCACTACCGGAGCGTCCATCTTCAGGATTTCTGCGATTCCATGAATCGCGGTTTACGTTCCGATCTCCTGCAGAAGGGATCCGATCGGTATTTCGATCGTTCCCCGGAGAATTTCGATTCCATTCACGCTCTCCTGATGATGGATTACGATTGCCGTTCCGATCGCCTGACGACGGACGTCCGCCCGCGTTATTATCATATCCCCCGGATCGGCGATTTCTTTGCTCAATACTGTATTGTTCGTTGGTTCCGCGCGAAGGACGCTCAAATGAACCTCTGCTTGAACCGTTGTTCCTGCCAACGACTTCCGGACGGTAAACGCGAACGGAACCCCGGTCAGCCACCGTTCTACCGGGCCTGTCGGCTGTACGCACCTGATGCACCGGTATTCTGCCCCTGGTCACTCGTTCCATTTCCCCGCGTCGCGGACCTGCAAAATACCGCCTGTTATCACGTACATAAATGTTGTTGATAACTGTAGTATGTCCGTAAACGTTCGAATAGCGGGTCCGTGGCAGGCAATAGCTATAAACCGAACGGTGGGTTATATAGCGCTGTGGTACAAAGATCCAGCGGGAAAGCGGAATATTGATGTTGATATTGATATCAAGACCAGGACCTAAAGGGGCCCATCCATAATAGCCACCGCCGGAGCGCCAATTCACCCAGGCAGGTCCCCATTCAGAGCCTGGTACCCAGATCCAGCCATAGTAATCATCAAATAACCACCGGCCATAGTGGAACGGAGCCCAGCCCCAGTCATAATCAGAGACCCAGGTGTTTCCGTATTCGGTTACCACCCAATGTCCGCTTGTGCCGTACGGCTGAAATCCCTCTTCTACATCAGGCACCCAAACGCGTCCCTGATCCTGATAATTGATCCATTGTCCATAAGGTGCAAGTTCATCATAGAAAGTCTGGAAAGATACGCTCAGTCCCGGCTGTGACAGGGTAGCCCCTGTACTCTTCAAACTGGTGAATACTGTCCCCAGTATCAGCAGCATCAAAATGCGTGTAAGATCTTTCATAAAAGTGTGTGTTTGAAAATTAGAGTAGAAAGACTGTAAAAGGTTTATTCCTAAAGCTCTCTTTTATTAATTGTTACGTCTGTTACATAAGACGATGGGACAGGGCAAGAAGTGACAGAGAAAATGAAGTAAGCTTGCGGTCTATGCAACCATCAAGAATGCGTGTTGAGTCCCTGTTGAGTCCGACTTCCCGTGCTAAATGTCGGACTCAAAAGGGACTTAACATACGCTGATATCTAAATCAATCTCTCCTTGGTTACACTGAATAGACTCCTAAAATGCCATAGAGGTGGTCTATACTAAAAAGGTAGCGATTTGATCAGAAGTAGGAGGAAAGATAGTGATTTAAACGGTATGCCGCTGAAGAAAACAAAGGTAAGGTACCATTGTCGGTGGATTTGAATAACTGGAGCGTATATCCTTCAGAAATGATCTTAATGAAGAAAATACGCTCTAGCTATTCAGATATAGTAGGGAGCTCTACGAAAGCTCCGCAGACTTGGCCCATAGATTAATGGAGGAGTCAACAGCGTATTTGTCGATTTCCGCTAGTTCGGCGTCGGTAAAGCTTGGATTTTCCAGCGCTTTAACACAATCTTCGACCTGCTCAGGGCGACTCGCACCGATCAAAGCAGAGGTGATCCGGTCATTTCTAAGCACCCATGAGATTGCCATCTGTGCCAGCGTTTGTCCCCTGCTTTCTGCTATATCATTTAGCGCACGAATGTTGCTAAGATTCTTCTCACTCAGGAAATCAGGGTTTAGCGACTTGTGCTGACTCGCGCGACTTTCTTCCGGGATATCTTTTAAGTATTTGTTCGTGAGCATCCCCTGAGCAAGCGGAGAGAATACGATCGAGCCGATACCCAGGTCTTCCAGGGTGTCGACGAGTCCGTCTTCCTCAATCCACCTGTTGAGCATCGAGTAGCTGGGCTGATGGATCAGGCAGGGCGTACCCAGGTCTTTTAAGATACTGACCGCCTCCCTGGTACGTTTGGAGTTGTAAGATGAAAGACCAACATACAGCGCGCGTCCAGATCGCACAATATGATCCAGGGCCATCATGGTCTCCTCCAAGGGAGTTTCAGGGTCAAAGCGGTGCGAGTAGAAGATGTCTACATAGTCGAGACCCATTCGCTTCAGGCTCTGGTCGCAGCTCGAGATGAGGTATTTCCGGCTTCCCCATTCACCGTAGGGACCGGGCCACATGTTATAGCCAGCCTTGGTGGAAATGATTAGCTCATCGCGGTAGCCCGCAAAATCTTCCTTTAGGATCTTACCAAACGCGGTTTCGGCACTTCCCGGAGGGGGGCCGTAATTGTTCGCCAGGTCAAAATGCGTGATGCCTTTGTCAAAAGCCGTCTGGCATATCGCTCTCTTGTTAGAGTGATTAAAGTCTTCGCCGAAGTTATGCCATAAGCCGAGGGAGAGAGCGGGCAGTTTCAGGCCGCTGTTTCCGCACCGGTTATAAACCATCTTTTCGTAGCGGTTATCGGAGGGGTTCCATTTCATATATGTCTTGTTTTATATGGTGCAATGCAAAACTGGAAAAAAGGTTTCAATCTTGATGCCTTAGTTTTATCTTAACAGATCGTTTATATTTACTACATCTTTTTGCGCTATCATTGCACAATAGCTTGATCTCGTAAAAGATCACACATACACACACACACACACACTTTGAATACTAAATTTTATGAAGTCTTACTTTGCCCTTCTTTTTGCCATGGCCGTTTGTCTATCCAGTCAGGCCCAAACTATGAAATGGAACAAAAATCCTGTAATTGCCCATCGTGGAGCTTTTAAGAAGAACAACCTCCCGGAAAACTCCATTGCGTCGCTCAAGGAAGCCATAAGGCTTAAATGCTACGGATCAGAGTTTGATGTCCACATGACCAAAGACGGGATTATTGTGGTGAATCATGATGCTGATTTCTATGGAATGGATATTTCCAGTTCTACCTATCAGGAGCTTCTTGTGAAAAAGCATCCGAATGGAGAATCGATCCCCACACTTGAGGCATTCCTGAAAGAAGGAATGAAGCAAAAAAAAACGAAGCTGATCCTGGAACTTAAGCCTGCAAAGGGTGAAGAAGCGATGATGAACCTCACTGATGCAGCTGTCAAAATGGTGAAGGATATGAAAGCAGGACCATGGATCGAGTACATCAGTTTCCATTACGGCTCGCTGAAGCGGGTACTTGAACTTGATCCTAAGGCAACCGTGGCTTTCCTGGCTTCCGGAAAAGGAATCGTTACAGCAGAGAAGCTGAAGGCCGACAAGTTTGCTGGTGCAGACTATCACTACTCCGTTTACAAACAAGATCCTTCCTGGTTTGAAAAAGCGCATTCATTAGGGCTGACCATTAACGGATGGACGGTGAATCCGAAAGAAGACCTGCAATGGATGCTCGACAATAAAGCCGATTATATAACAACCAACGAGCCGGAGCTGCTGTTTGAGCTGCTGGGCAAGAAGGCGAAATAATTAGAGCCCCAGCATTTTATCAATCTTATCGTCCCATGCGGCTTGAGCGCTTCTGTTCAACCCATGGGACGTTTCATTGTCATACGCTTTCTGCATGGCATGCATGTCTCTAAACGAGTCGAGATATTGCATGTTCAGGAAAGCATCATAGGTGTCGGGTTTCAGACCTGCATTGCGGACCTTTTCTTTAAACTGTTCTGCAATGATCTTGACGATATCGAAGTGGCGCTGTTCATGGTTGAGTGTGTAGGAGTCCCGGCCTGTGGGTCGTGACCAGGCTGCACTCTTGGGGAGATAGGCCTTTACCGAGATATGGACCTGGACTGTGCCGTTCACGATCTTAGCGTCCTGGTCATAGCCGAGCCCCGGCATCACCAATGCCTGGTATTTGCCAGACGACATGTTGCGCGATTGGAAGTCGTCCCATCTGAGCTTCCGTTTGGGCGAGTAGTAAATGGTGTCACCCTCCGTTTTTTCGCTAAAATCTGAGAATGTAAACCTGACATTCCGTGCGAGTCGCAGATCAGTTGGCGCCTGTGTGTTGATCCAGTTATTAAAATAGACCAGACTCGATTTCAAGATGCTTCTCAGGTAGCCCTCTAGCTGGGGCTTGTTCTTCGGCGAGCGTACATAGTGTATGGCGTACTGGGTAGTCACAAGTGATTCAATACCGTGAGGCTTAGGTAAGCCGAAAGAGGCGACAAGTTTTACCTGACCATCTATATTGCCATTAGCGAGTACCGTTTCATTTACAGTGAGGTTCTTTATCCCCAGGGTTACGGCTCTGAGCCGTTCGTTCTTCGGTAAATTCCTGTTGAGATACGCGCTGAATGCCAGAGCAGGGCCGCCTTGCAGATCAAGTTTGGTAGTAAGCAACTTATTTGCCTGATTACTGACTAATAATTTCGCCACAGGTTCTTTGTTTGTCCGGTCATCGTACACACGGGAGATGTAAAATTCGGAAGGCTTCAATCCCACGCTTACGTTTTCCAGAATGATCTGTCCCGAGGCACAGGAAACGGAAAGCAGTAGTATGGCTATTGAGGTAAGTAAAGTAAACAGGAAGGGTGTATAGAAAAAATATCGCAGTCTCATTCTCAAATCCAGTGTCTATAACGCGGGGGAGGGGCGAGATAGTATATGTGACTGAATTCTGAAAATTGTGTTACTTAATCAATGAAAAGTACAACCCATCTTCATGTTAAAGTGATTAAGTTTGCAACATCACTAAACATAGATCTCTTTTATGATCTCACGGCATAGCTTTTGTCTGATGCTGATGTGTCAGGAAAGAGGATTGCTTAACAGCCGGATCTTCATGAACAGGCCTGGGGTGCGGAAGAGTTTAGGAGAAGTCAAACAAATAAAGAGAACATGAACAAAGACAACACAGGTGTAACCTATAAACCCATTTCTGAATTTTCTGCTGCTGTGAAGGCTAAATGCCCACGCTGCCGGCAGGGAGACCTCTTTGAAAATTCTATGTATGGGTTCAAAGGGCAGAATATGCACAAGAAGTGTTCACATTGTCACCTGATCTACGAACGCGAGCCTGGATATTTCTATGTGGCGATGTTTGTCAGCTATGCATTAAACGTGGCCGAACTGGTTACTTTCGGTGTGGCTACCTATTTGCTTACCGGCAATCTGGATAACCCCTGGCTGTATCTGATTGTCCTCTTTTCTGGTGCCATCATTTTAGCGCCGTTCAACTACCGATACTCCAGGGTGATACTCATGTATTGGCTGAGCCCGGGTTTACGCTTTGATCCTGAGATGGCGCAACGTCCACCGCGTCCTGATGATGAAGTGTATACGAGACGCGACGGTCACTAATTCAAGACGAGCGACAGGAGGTCTTGTTTCGTGAGTGACTTCGGTCCGACTCCGTCGACCTTGATCAGATCATCCGTGAGCTGCCTCTTTGTAGCTTGCAGGTTCATAATCTTCTCTTCAATAGAGTCTTTACAGATCAGCCGCACAGCAACGATGTTGTTTTTCTGACCGATCCTGTGGCTGCGGTCGATGGCCTGGTTCTCGACCGCTGGGTTCCACCAGGGGTCTACCAGATAGACATAGTCAGCTGCCGTCAGGTTTAGGCCTGTGCCGCCTGCCTTGAGGCTGATCAGGAAGACCCGTATTTCCGGATCATTCTCGAAAGACTCCACTTCGGCCTGCCGGTTTATGGTTTGTCCCGTCAGGTAAGCATGCTTCGTTCCGCGCTTGCGCAGCTCCCGTCTGATCAGGTCGAGCATGCCCACAAACTGAGAGAATATCAGGATCTTATGTTTTGCTGCTTTCGATTCGATCTGCTCCATGATCTCATCGATCTTACAGGAGGAGTCGCCTTTTACACGCGTCCCTTTAAGGAGTTCGGGCGAGTTGCAGATCTGTCTCAGCATGGTTAGTCCTTTCAGGATATGGACGGAGGCTTTGGGTAGTTCCGATTCATCCAGCGCAGATATGTATTCTCTGAACTCCTTTTCATACGCATCATAGATCTTGCGTTGTTCTTCATTCATCTCACAATACACGATCATCTCTGTTTTCTCAGGAAGCTCAGCAGCTACCTGTTCTTTGGTACGCCTCAGTATAAAAGGCCTGATCTTTTCGCGAAGCTCGTTGGCGCGTTTGGTGACCTTGAACTTGTCGATGGGCGTGGAGTAGATGTCTTTGAAGTACTGCTTATTGCCCAGCAGTCCGGGACAGGCAAACGACAACTGTCCGTACAGGTCGAACGTGTTATTTTCAATCGGCGTGCCGGTGATTGCGATCCTGTTCCGGGCCTGCAGCTTTAGTGCCGCCTTATGGCGCTGCGACTCGGGGTTTTTGATATTCTGAGATTCATCGAGGAAAATGTAGTTAAAAACATACTCTTTCAGCTCGTTAATGTCTGACAACATCGTACCGTAAGAGGTTAGAACGATATCGTACTTCTCGAAGTCATGCAGTTCCTTGTTCCTGTTCGGACCATGGAGGGTCAGAATCCGGAGAGAAGGGGCGAACCTGGCCACTTCAGCGGTCCAGTTGAAGATGACGGAAGTAGGTACAACCAGAAGGTTGGTGGTCTGCTTTCTTCTGTTCTTTTGCGAAAGGATGAAGGCAATGATCTGGATCGTTTTACCAAGTCCCATGTCATCTGCCAGACAACCCCCGAAATTGAAGTCGTCCAGGAAGTTGAGCCAGTTGAGTCCGTCCTTCTGATAGTCTCGTAGTTCGGTCTTCAGCTGGGCAGGCACATCTACGGGGTAGATGCCCCTGAAGTTGGCGAACTTCTTTTTTAGAGTGTCGATTTCGCGCCGGGCGTCCATCGTGAACCAGGGCTCTTCATAGAGCTCATCCGCGATTTGGAAGTTCGTTTTGGAGATGCGGATCGTCTCGTTGTCGATCACTTCGCCTGCGTTGAAATAAGCAGAAAACTTTTCGATCCACTCTTCAGGAAGGATCCCCAGGGTGCCATCGTCCAGCTGAACATATTTAGTTTTGCCCCGGATGGCCTTGTGGATGCGTTTAAGGGGGATAGCTGTCTTTCCGAAGCTTACCTTGATGTTGGAGTTGAACCAGTTGATGCCGCTTAATACCTTAATGGAAACCTGGATGCCATGCGCGTTCAGTTTATTTCCACTGATCTCGTTAAAACCCAGAATGGTGATGCCGAGCCTTCTCCATTCTTCAAAAACAGGCAGGAACCAGCCTTCATTGAGAAAGTGTTTCTTGTGAAGATCGAAGTAATGCAGGCCATTATCGAGCTGTTCTTCGAGATCGGGGTGCTGTTTGAGCAGCAGGGCGATAAACTGTTCTTCGGCCACATAATTACGTTGGATCAGGAAGCTGTTTCCCTGCCTGTCCTCTCCGAAGATCTGCTTCTGCGAACGTACCGGGATTTCCGCTTCGCCGTAGCGGACTACGGGGATGATCATGACGTGCTGGCCGAAGTCGGACAGGAAGATGATTTTCTCGAGTTCAGTATCGAATCCTGTTTCGGCCTTTTGTACCTCCGTGGCTTCAGGGATGAATGTATAGTCTATGTGCATACGCTCTTCCTGTTTCTCCAGTACCGACTTTCTGAACTCGCCGAAGCGTGACCGGTGTATGATAGGGTTGTTTCCCTTCCTTTTCAGGAAGTTGATTACATTAAGCGTATTCAGATCACTGACGAGGTAGAGCGTGGTGGCTTGTTGTATGAAGCAGGAGTGCCTGATGCTCAGTTTGGCAAGATCAAGGGGAGCTCCCTTGATCAGGACAGTGGCCGAAAGCTCGTAGAACTGACCTTTTTGATGGATGCTGAGCGAAATCTGCTGAATCGTCTGCTTGCTGATCTGCACCGGGACGACTGAAATCGCGGAAATATTATCCGAGACATCACCGTCGTGCAGATAGAAGGAGAGGTCGAGCGGATTCGTCACAATGGCCTTCATGCATTTGATCATTGTTTCATTTACGCCCTGATCAATCTGGTTCTGGAACCTGGAGAGGGCTGTATAGAACTTGATCTCATCGGCATGATCCGTTTCCCATATCTTTTCCAGTGGATTGACCGGTTTGACAGGGTTCTTAATCTTGCCTTCTTTTGTAAGTGCGGCTTCAAACAGCTCAACCAGCAGGTGGCCGTAGTATTTGTGCCGCTTTAAGATCACCACCCGGTGTGTTGCGGCAGAGCTGTTTTGCTGTGATAATTTTTCCGAAGCGGTCTGACTGAACTGCGTCTGATAAGTCCGCAGATCGGCATCGCTGACAGGCAGCAGGTTGTTGAGGGTCGGCTTGATCGACAGTTTCCCGTTGGCGTATTCCATATGGAAGAAGCGGTCGAGCTGCTTGTCATCCTGCAAGCCGTAGTCTGCAGCAAAGCGTTGCAGCTTAAACTGCCTCAGGTCATCGTCGAACAAGATCCTGTAATCTTCTTTTTCGATGAGACAGAGTAAAACTTGTACCTGGTGCTGGCATATTGCCGTTTGTGCCATGGTGCAGGAGCACCGGGTACTCAAGCCTTCTTTGTGTTGCCGGATACTGATTACGTTCTCTGGTGCCTCGCTGAAGAAAAAGCAGGCCTCGTTGACGAGAATGTATTTCGGTTCGGGGAGGGCCTGATCAAGAAAATCTGTTTCAGCCGCAGTACGCAGCTGAGTTACCATACCGGGGCTGAGCTCTGTCAACCTTACATCCTGAAGCAAGTATGCCCCCTGTCCCTCTGGAATTATCGTGATCCTACCGTTGTTTTTGCGCTGCATTCCAAACTGTTAACATTGCTGCGTTCAATGCCTGACCCTCTTGACAGGAAGCAAAGAGAGATGTTCAAACTTACAAATTATTTGGAATGTAGAAGGAGGAGGGATTAAGAACCGCGAAGTTCTTATTTACTGTCAGTTTCCTCTGTATGTTGAATAGCCGTATGCTGAAAGAGTGATGGGTACATGATAATGTTTATCGTCCTGTATCTGGAATACGACCTCAATGAAGGGATAGAAACTTTCCGTATTCTTACTGGAAAAATATTCCTTAACGAAAAACGTTAGTTTATATACTCCTTTATTTTGCTGGCGCTGATCAAGAAACTCTTTAATTCTACCTTGCTGATCTGTTACTTTCTTGTCTACAAAAGCCCAGGTCTTCGTTTTTTCATTTAGCTTTTCCAACTGTACCGTAACGCCGCTGGCAGGCATGCCCGAAGAAACATCCAGAATATGGCTGGATAGCTGATAGGTTTGTGCTTGTCCGTATGCAATATTCAGGATCATCCCAAATAGCATCCCCAAAATCATTTTTTTCATAGTTTTAGTCTTGTTTTACTGTTATATCTGCGATCGGCAATACTGCTGATCTTGCAATTAGGTCGTCGTTTTCTGCACTGCCCCCACCTGCAACGCCGATACTCCCTACTATCGTATTTTCGTGCCATAGAGGGATGCCTCCGCCAAGCAGTAGTAATTCGGGAAGAGAAGATAAGTTTTCGCTATCCCTACTCGTTTTTGCGCTTCTGGCTAAGGTAAGGGTTGGTGTTTTTGTTGAGAGTGCTGTATACGCTTTTCTTCGTGCGGCTTCCGTGTTATGAGGGCCAACACCGTCACCGCGGCTAATATAAACGCTTACTCCAGATTGATCTACAATGGCGATGGATACCTGTTTGCCCATTGCTGTGGCTTTAGCTCTTGCAGCTTCTGCTAATGCGTAAGCTGCTTTCAAAGTAAGTTGATTGCTTGTTGCCAGATAGGAATTGATTTCCATAGCCTGCGATTCTTCTTTGGCAGCATCGATCTTTTTGTGTCCTCCCGGCTGTGCGGATGCCGCCATAGGTATAGCCAAGAAGAGATAAACAATAAATATTTTGATTGTCATACTACAAAGATCCAGATCGCTTTTGCAAAAAACGTTGACCTGGAGCAAGGTTTTAGATCCTTGATTTTATGCGACTGAGAGTCGAAGGAGAGATGCCCAGGTATGAGGCCGCCATTTTGTTAGACAGGCGCAGCAGGAATTCTGGTTGAAATTCAACAATCCAGCGTACCTTTTCTACGGCGTCGAAACCCTGAAATCCGTAAATTCTCTTTTGCGCGTTGATGAATCCAAGTTCCAGGATTTCGCGATAAATAGCAGCAAATTGTGGAACAGTGTCTACCAGATGGAAAAAGTTCGCCCTGCTAATATACAAGAGTTCCGATTTTGATATTGCCTGCAAATATTCCTGAGCCGCTGTTTGTTGAATAAAACTGGGCAAGGCTGTGCAGAAGCCTCCTTTGAACCCAAAATATCGTGTAGTCTCGTTCCCGTCAATATTATAGGTAAATAACCTCAGACATCCGTCGTTCACAAAATAGTAGCCTTTACATACTTCATTAAAGCTAATGAGTATTTGATTTCGTTTGGCTCTGACTGGAATAAAGTAACTGCAAATATGATCCAGGGTATCTTCAGAGATGTCGCTTCTGCTTGCGATATACGTTTTTAACAGGTCGAACATAGATTGAATTTTCTCTTAGAAGTACTTTGAGGAAGTGATACCTGATCAGCTGAAAGATAAGGAATTTAGACTATTTGAATATATGTTTATTCTGCTGACATACTGTTGTCACAAGCTCCAATCATCTTTGTTCAGTAGATGATTAATGATAAACAAAGATGAGTATAATGAACCTTATTTCGATTAGAATTATAACCGAAGATGTCAAAAAGCTTGTGAGTTTTTATGAGCAGGTAACCGGGATGAAGGCCGTGCAATACACAGACGATTTTGCTGAATTAAAGACCAGTTCAGCAACGCTGGCGATAGGTAGCACCAGGACCCTGCAGTTTTTTGGAGGTGCAGAAGTTGCAAGTGCATCCCAGAACCGGACAGCGATCATTGAATTTAGGGTACCAAACGTTGATGATGTGTACAGCAGCCTGGAGAGCTTTCTCCAGAGTTGCCTCGTACAAGCGCCCACCACGATGCCCTGGGGTAATAGGTCCCTCTTATTTCGTGATCCGGATGGAAACCTCGTCAACTTTTTCCATCCCCTTAGCGAGGAAGCAGTCCGCAGACAGAATGGCCAGTCGTCTCGAGATAAACAACTCGATATTTCTGCTGAATCGGAATTGATGAGGTGGGATTCCGGTGATTATTTCCCCTTTCTATTTCCGATTGGAGTCAGGAATTTTTACCCTATAGAGTAGAATTTTTTATTGGGGGCTTCGTGGAAAACTTGTATCTTTTCATGCAGGATAAGGTATTTACATGGTGGAAGATGTAGAAATACATAAAAACCATGCTTCAAAACGTGATTTCTGCAGAGAACAAAGGGGGAAAACAATCAATCTTAAAAATGGATAACATACAACTAACTGAACTAAGTGACGATGAACTACTAGCCGAAAAAAAAAAGCTCAAAAAAGGTGCAGTCATCAATAGTGCACTGTGTGGTTTTTTGATCGGGGTTTCGGTTTACAGTACGGTGAGAAACGGACCGGGGTTCTTTACGTTCTTTCCACTGTTTTTTGTATTCTTTGTGTTGAATAATCGTAGTCAGATAAAAGCTGTGGATGCAGAGCTGAGATCCAGAAATCTTGAATAGGCCATCCAGGCTTCGTAAACGCGCCGATAGATCCCTTAGTGTCGTACAGAATGACGCCATGCTGAAGCCTGAACGCAAAGGGTTCCGCCGTTGTTGCCCGGGGCTCCTTTTCCCGCGAAGATGATAGCTGTTGAAATTTTATAAATTAGACGGATCTTGAAGCTGATTAGCACTTCGCGATTCGAAAGGCTGATGCAGGCAGAGATATATCAATTCATGGAGAAACCATCGCCCGAAGTAGTCAAAGGCATCTTTGACCAATATTATCACGCAGAGTTAAGTCTCTGGACGGAATTTACAAAGTATATGAAAGTACGTTCCTTCCGGAGAGGTGAGATCATCAAAGATTATTATAAAACCGAGAAGCATATCAATATCCTGATATCTGGCTCCGTTGCTCATTTCGTTTCGGCAGAGGGGAAGGATGTTTGCATCAGCTTGTATTATGAAAATCAAATCTTCAGTGAGTACTTGTCGTTCTTAACACAATCGGAAAGCGCTATTAAGACAGAGAGCCTGGAAAACTCGGTGATATGGTCCATCAGCCATCAGGATCTGAAAGCTTTATACCTAAAATCCACGAAAGGGCTGTTGATTGCGAAAGCGATCGCCGACGCCATGTTCATCCGTAAACAGATGGAACAGATTAATTTGCTCACACTTTCGCCTATTGAGAGATACGTAAAGCTCCTTCGGGACCGCCCGGAAATCTTACAGAGGACTTCTCTTAAGATCATTGCCTCTTATCTTGGTGTAACTGCAGAGAGTTTGAGTAGAATAAGGAAGAAAGTACTTTGATTTCTTACCCATCGTCAAGAGGATACTGTAAAGGCAGACTTAATTTTGGGAACGTAATCGAGATGAACATGAAAATCAGGATCAACTATGTGGCTATAGGCTTATTTTATATCGTTGCCATTGTACTTCGCTATTTAACGAACAAAACCGGTTTACTTGAGGGGGTAACGAGTTCCTTTGTGAAGGTGATCTTGCAGGGGGCGGGTCCTGCAGTGGGGGCGCTTGTAAGTTTTACCGTATTTAAGATCAGGCCGGTGTTATCACTAAAGGGAAACTATAAAAATTTATCCGTGCCACTGATGCTATATTGGGGATTGCCCATCATCCTGATTTCGGCAGCAGAGTATCTCAGCAAAGGTACCATTTCATTCATTCCGGTCTCTGCAATTTTAATCTATGGCCTTCTGGAAGAAATAGGCTGGCGTGGATTTTTGCAGCAGGAACTGAAGAAGCTACCATTGTTCGCCAGTACATTAATAATTGCGATGTTATGGTTTGTCTGGCATCTGAATTTCGAATTAACAAGTGCTAACGCGTTATTTTTCGGAATATTGGTACTTGGAAGCTGGGGAATTGGTAAAGTTGCAGACAGTACGTCTTCTTTACTCGCAGTCTCAGCATTTCATTCCTTGAATAACTTTTTTCCGCAGCTGAATGCGACCAAAGCGGTTATTCTTGCGATGTGCTTATGTGTATGGGTCGTGACCTTAGTCGTTAGAAAACGAAGAGCCCGGCAGGCCAATTTAGCTCAGGTTCAGTCGGCTTGATGATGGCTCCCGGCACGCAATGCATGTAACCCAGCAATATATTCTGGTCTATTGCAAAGCCGAAGTTAAAGAGCCGGATTGAGCGGGATGGATTGATAATTCTGTCGGATTTCTGATTTGGAGTTAAAATGAGCTATAATTGCGTCAGGTAATTGAATATGAAAAAGTTTTTTTGGTTGATGCTCGGGGTTCTTTTGACTAGCGGTGCTTTCGCACAGCAGGAAGCCTTGAAGGTTAAGAAGTTTAAGAAAGAGATTAAGAAGAAAGAAGCAATAGTTCTTGATGTGAGAACACCGGAGGAGTTTGCAGATGGGCATATTAGAAACGCGATAAATGCAGACTGGAAGAGCCCGGAAGAGTTCAAGATGAAGATAAGCCAGCTTCCCAGGACCGAACCGGTCTACGTGTATTGCCGTTCAGGCGTGAGGAGTGAGAAGGCCTCCGAATGGCTACGGGCGAATGGGTTTACTCAGGTATCGGGACTCGACGGGGGAATAGAAGCCTGGAAAAAGGCGGGGAAGCATGTTTACAGTGCGAAACAGTAAGGATGTAGCTAGAACAAACTCGGCGGCAGATCGTCTTTGCTGATCATCTTGAGCTATATTTTTTAGGCTTTAATCCGAGATGTTCTTCGAAGACGCGGGAGAATTGGCTCAAGTTAGAAAAGCCCAGGCGGTATCCCACTTCTGATACACTGAGTCTTTCATTCTTGAGGAGTCGTGCTGCCTCCGTCATCCTGTAGTTCTGGTAATAATTGAACATGCTTTTACCAAAGACCTGTTTAGAGAGCCGGGTGAGTTTAGACTCACTCATATTTGCTTCTCTCGCCATCTCTTCAATTGCAGGGGCTTGATCAAGCCTCTGCAAAAGCAGATCTTTCACGCGGTACAAGGTTTTGATGTCCGCAATATTCAGCGGGAACATTCTCACCTCTTCCCTTTGCAACAGTTCCATCAACAAGGTACAGACCAGTTCCTCTGCCTTCAGCTTGTGATAGAAGAATGAAAATGCGTCGGGCACGCTAATGCTGGCCATCTCATCTAAAATTTTTTGCAGGGACGGGAATACCAACTCTTCGAAAAGTAAAGGTTGCTCATTTTTAAGGATGCTGTTCAGTATCGTACTCTCCATCGAGGAATCGATTAATGTATTCAGATAGACTGCATCCATTAAAATTGAAACGGATCTTTCATTGACACATGCGGGTAGAAAAACGTCTGAATTGAGTCCGCGCGTGGTCACCCGGATCAGGGGTATATCGTTTTTGACTGCGATTTTTTCTACACCGTCGTTAGTGTGCTGAATATGTTGAAAATGGAACAGGATCATACTATCCGGATGATTCTGGTTCAGACGTTTGATCAGTATGTCCTGCTTTAGTTCATAATTCCGGATCATCATTCTGATTTGGGGATTGAATATGAATCCCTTTAAATATCCCGAACCATATTCTTCCGGAATGACCACTTTTCCTCTTGAAACCTTGGTGCCCAGATTTTTGCAAAGACCTCCAGTATTTTATTTTCTGTAGCCGTAATGTTCATGTTGTGACTGTTTGGGACTGTTTTGCTCCTGAATATAACTATTTTGTTTAATAGTCAGCAGGTAGATTTGTGTCGTCATCCACGTATATGGCGGGATGCTTATTAAATCAGAAGATGATGCTGTTAGCAGACAAACACGTTGCAATTATAGGGGGAGGTCCCGGGGGGCTTACCCTTGCCAAGCTTTTACAGTTACAGGGGATTATGGTGAAGGTTTACGAACGCGACCTGAATAGCGAGGTGCGCCAGCAGGGCGCTACCCTGGATCTTCATGAAGAATCAGGATTGGAGGCGCTTCGAAGGGCTGGTCTGATGGAGTCGTTTCAGGACCACTACAGGCCTGAAGCCGGTAGATTAAGGATCACCGACAAGTATCTGAACATTGGTTTCGACGATCATACGGCAGAAGCTTCGCAACCGGAACAAAGGCCCGAGATCGACAGAGGTCCCCTGCGTGATCTGCTTATTCATTCTTTAAGTCGCGATGCCATTGTCTGGGACAGCCATTTCTTAAATATGGAAAAGGAAAACAAGGGCTGGCGGCTGTATTTTAAAAACGGTACTACAGCCTATGCGGATATTGTTGTTGCGGCAGACGGAGCAAATTCAAAGATCCGTTCCTATATCACCGATGTCAAGCCGATCTACTCAGGAATCACGATTGTTGAAGGAAATATTGGTCAAGCGGCAAGATCTGCTCCTGAACTTTGGCGGCTGACAAGTGGGGGAAAGGTTTTTGCATTTGGCGATCAGCAATCTATTATTCTTAGTGCTAAAGGTGATGGAAGCTTGTCCTTTTACACGGGGTGCAAAGTTCCGGAAACCTGGGTTAAAGATGTTGGAATTGATTTTAGGAAAAAAGAGGAAATATTTGCCTGGTTTCAAGAGGCTTTCGGCTCATGGCATATGGTTTTCCAGAAGTTATTTGCGGGTGAAGAAACCTGGTTTGTTCCCCGGCCGCAATATCATTTCCCTCTGGATCAAAAATGGATCAGCCGGCCCAACTTGACAATGATCGGGGATGCTGCGCACCGGATGCCGCCCTATGCGGGCGAAGGTGTCAACATGGCGATGCAGGACGCCTTTGAACTGGCTGCATGTTTATCGGATCCCGGACATGATGGTATGTTGTCTGCGATTAGTGCGTACGAGATGCGAATGCTGAAACGGTCATCGGACGTGACGCAGCTCACGCTGGATAGTGCGAAGATGCTCCATTCGGATGATCCCATTGGGCTGATGCTTGAGATGATAAACCCCGAGCGAGACCGTTAACCGGGTTTACCGATGGAAATAGCCCCATTCCTGGTCTTCATTCATGTCCGGATATTTTTCACTGGTATCTTTTAATACCATAATGACTACCCATACCAGCAGAAGCGGTGATAATGTGAACAGACCAAATATCATCGGCTTTGGAAACTCAAAGTGTATGGCAATAATGAACAAGAACAGGTATAGCGTTGCTATTATAATGGCGATTGGTGCTTTCATAGTAGTATTTTATTATGAAAAACAACCCTTATTCGATTCTGTTCTAGCGTGTTTCAGGAATCCATCCGTAGGAAGGCTCAAGTCCGCCGAGATCAATGGTGATTTGCTGAATCACGACAGCCGGATCCACCATATAGATCTTCAGTGTATGCGAGCCTTTCGTGAGTGGCTGAACTTTGAAAGTCTTGATGGCACTGTTTCTTAGTACATTTTCCTTCCATTCTTCACTTCTTCCGGTAGTGGTGTGATCCAGGATTTGGATCGGTCCATTATCGACAGATACTGCATAGCGCATGCGAAATTCGTTGTTCAATGGATGGGCTGGCAAGGTATGGATCTTTACTACCGGTGCTGCATCGCTGAAGATAAAGAAGTCATACTCTAAAGCAGGGGAGGTGGCTTTCAGGTTTTCCTTCCGGATATCGGTCCGGGTGAGGGGCATTGCTATGAGGGCGGTGGCAGCCGGTCCCGGCGCCTGAATAGTTTGCCAGTTGGCTCCATTCACGCTTGTCCGGCGAGAATATTTTTTTGCAGGCATGGAGATGTAGCCCTTATCCCCGATGAATCCTGCGTAATTTGCTGGTAGATCCGGAGATTGGTCTTGCGCTTTTACGGCGACTTTCAAGGTCTTACCCGCGGCATTAAATACAATCTCGCCCTCCGCAGATGTTTCAGTGATACGCGACCAATCGACATCTACCCACAGGCGCACTTCTTCCAGGTTTCCTTCGGGTTTGAGCGTTCCGGAGGATTGTGAAAGCCTGATCCATGCTGGGTAAGATTCTGCTTTCCAGTTTATTTCTTGTCTGGAGCTGAGATAGAGATCGATGAAGTACTTCGTTTTGCTCAGCTTGCTGAAAGAAGGGAGGGAGTGCTTCTGCGCCGGCCGGATGGTATCAGCAATGCGCGGTCCTTCGGTCGCTAAGCCCCATATCTCCGAGCTATCTATGGAGATGACAGGTAAATCCGGTTTAAGGTAAACAGGGAGATTCCTGGGCTCCATGGACATCATGTGTTTCCATTTTCCTCCGCTAAGCTGTGTGTTATAGAAGTTAGTTTCCCGGACGATATTCTCGTAGGCTTCTGCTGACTTCGACGCCCATGTATAGGCACTCAATCTGTTTTGTCTGGCGTAAAGAAAGCTCTTGTCTCGGAAGAGGAACTTTTTATTCATTTGTGAGGCTCCCACGACAGGATAGTACACGAGCTGGTAGAATGCATCTGCCAGCGGTGCATCTACTTTTTTCCGGAGTGCGTTGGCTTCCGCTTCAAGCGCTGAATAGCTTTCGATGCGCCTTTGAGCCTCGTCTCCATAAAAGCAGTGGTTGTATTTTGTATAGTCTGTCTGGGTGGTCGGCTCGGTTCGACTCCAGCCCATGAATTCAGGTTTGCGCTCGAAGGCGAGATCGTAATACTTCCACATCAGGCCCGATATGGCTTGTGCCTGATCCGTGCCGAAGATCTCTTCCATCCATTGACGGTGGTGTTTGCCTGCATAGTCGCTTTGTTTGAAAGGCTCAGCGTTATAGGCCATGTCCAGGAAGATCTGAATGGAATACTCCTGTGGCTTCAGGTCGCCAACGTTCAACACCCAAAGGCGGTCTGACTTATTTTCGTAGGCCTTCATCATCTCTTCCCGGATCAGTGCAGGGTGGGTGGTGCTTAACCATAGATAATCATGAGGCCTTCCCCAATAGGATGCGTGGTAGTACACGCCGGATCCTCCGGGACGGCGTTTCTCTGAGTCATTGTTCAGGCGGTGAATGTATCCGTAGTTATCGTCAGGCCATACCAGAACGACATCTTCCGGGAGCTTTAAGCCATGATCATAGATCTCGAGCACCTCTTTATACGCTGTAAATGCCTGGGGAACTTTCCTGAGATCCTTGCTGATGTACTTTGTTAATAAAGCGCGCTGGTCTTTTATGATGTTTTCCAGGAGGGGAGCCGCTTCCTTTGTACTTTTAATGCCTTCCATTCCGCTGTCATGTACCCCACGCATTCCGAGGGAGTATACGGCATCGTGCTTAGCACTTTCTTTAACGCGCTCTTCCCAGTAGCGGTGTACCGTCTTTTTGTTGGTGATATAGTTGAACGGGCCCATTTCTTTAGTCCACTCGTCGACGTTGTTCCTGAGCATTGGTTCGGCGTGTGATGAGCCTACCAGCATGGCGTATTCCCGGGCAACTGTCTTGTTCCCTGGGTAGTGGTAAAATGCTTTGGTGCTGGGATGCATGGCAGGCCAGATCAGGTTGGCTTTGAGCCTTAAAAGTAGCTCGAATATCTTCGCATAGGTGCGTGGACCGATATCGCCTGTCTCAGGTTCGAAGGTTTTCGCTGCCCAGGGTTGAAGGCCCCAGTCTTCATCATTCAGGAATATTCCCCGGTATTTGACGGATGGGCTGGATGATGTGTAGTCTTCCGCTTCCAGCATGATCTCCGCTTTTCGTTTCACCGGAACGTCTGCCCACCAGTTCCATGGGGATACACCGATGCGTTCGGACAGGCTGAATACACCATAGGCTGTACCCCGGGTATCACTACCCGCGATAATGAATGCTCTGTCAATATTCTTTAGTGGCTTATCAAGGCACTTGTATCCGTAGCGTTCCCATTTTCCCGAAAGGCTGTCTTTCCATGCAGAGCGTCCGGGAAGGAGGCTTCGAACGAGAAGACCATTTATATTTCCAATTACGATCACGTCTCCTTTGGCCTGAGAGATGTTGCTGAGCACCAGTGGAGAAGTGCCGCACACCATACTGATATCCTTCTGAAGCAAGTAGGCCGCGATGGAGTCGAGAGCAGGGCCTTTACCGTCATACACAATGGATGCTTTCGTTCCTTTTGAAAATAGGGCGAAGGGTTGGGCGTAAGCAGATTGGAACGAAACCAGGGTCAGAAAAGCAAGGACAGGTAAAAGTTTGATAAGCGAAGTGGATGATACAGGCATAAGTAACAATTGGTGGTTTGTTACTGGCAAGTTTAAGATTTATTCAGCAGAAAGTGTACAGCTTAAGAACTTGTAACGACTAAATTTCAAACATTAAAGGAACCGCATGCTTTTATAGGAGCAGAGTGGTCAAACTCTGTTTAACTCATTGCTTATGGAGACATACGACGCGATCATTATTGGCTCGGGACAAGGCGGCACACCTTTGGCAAAGAAGCTGGCGAAAGCAGGGTGGAAAACTGCGCTCATTGAGAAAGAACATGCCGGGGGGACTTGTGTCAACGTAGGATGTACACCCACCAAAACGATGATCGCCTCGGCCAAGGCGATCCATACGATCGGGAGGGCAGCAGAATGGGGAATAGAAGCAGATCTTAGGAAAATCAATATCGATGCGATCATTCAACGTAAAAAAGACATCGTTGACCTCTTTCGCAACGGGGCACAGGAAGGACTTGAAGCGACGGAAAATCTAAACCTTGTCTGGGGAAAAGCCTATTTCAGGAGTGCAGATGTCCTGGAGGTCAACCTGAACGATGGAGACTCCTTGCAGATGAAGTCAGACCGGATCATCATCAGCACAGGCACGAGTCAACGTATTCCGCACATCGAAGGCATCGAAGATAGTGGCTATCTGACATCCACAACCTTGATGGAGCTCCGGGAAATTCCCCGACATCTTCTGATCATTGGCGGCGGATATATCGCCCTGGAGTTTGGACAGATGTACAGGCGTTTTGGTTCTGAGGTGACTATTCTGACCACGGGGGATCAGCTCCTTGACCACGAGGATAGTGATGTGAGTACTGAAATAAAACGGATACTGGAGGAAGAGGGGATCCGCGTATTTTGCCAGGCCCATAGCAAGAAAGTAGAAAAGCAAAACGGGGAGTTGCTGCTGCGCTTTGACGTGGAAGGCAAGGAACAGCAGCTAAGCTGCAGCCATTTGCTTGTGGCCACTGGCCGGGTACCGAACAGCGCTGATCTGAATCTGGAATCAGCAGGTATAGAAACCAACGAGGACGGATATATACAAGTGAACGACTACCTGGAAACGTCTGTTAAAGGGATCTTCGCGATAGGAGATGTAAAAGGGGGACCGGAGTTTACGCATGTGGCCTATAATGACCATTTAATCTTGCTGCAGAATCTCCTGGAGGGGAAGCGAGAGACGATAGCGGACCGGCTGCTGCCGTATTGCATGTTCACGGATCCTCAACTGGGGCGCGTGGGCATGACGGAGAAAGAGGCGCGACAGAAAGGATTGAATATCCGGGTAGCTTGTATACCTATGTCGCGTGTTGCAAGGGCAATTGAAACCGGAGACGAACGCGGACTCATGAAGGCGGTGGTGGATGCAGATTCGGGTCAGATCCTGGGGGCGGCGATCCTCGGCGAAGAAGGAGGTGAGGTGATGTCGGTGCTGCAGATGGCTATGATCGGTAAAATGGACCATCAGGCAATCAGGAATATGATGTTTGCCCACCCGCTGTATTCTGAATCTTTAAATAACCTTTTTATGGAGCTGGAATAATAACTATGCTTGACGAAAATACAATAAAGTACTACCTGGACCTGTTTGAACTTGACCTGACTGAACTGATGGGACTATTGAACCTTACGCGCGAAAGAGTGCTTCGCGAGGGTGACGTGTATATTCAGGAAGGCTCAATGACAAGAAAGCTCGCTTATATCAAGACGGGTTTGATGAGGACGATCTATCTGAAGGATAATGGTGATGAAATTACCATGTTATTAAGATGGGAAGACCAGTTCTTTAGCTCTTATGACAGTATATTTTTCAAGCAGGCGTCCAGGTTCACCTATCAGGCGCTGGAGGATACCGTAGTTCTGGAAGCAAACTATGATGAGTTCATGGATTACCTGAACGCTCATCCCCGTTTTGCAAAGGCGAAGGATTTTTTCCTGATCAGTATGCTGGCCGAGGCAATGGAACGCGTGGAATCCTTTGTGCTGATGACGCCGGAAGAGCGATACCTTAAGTTGATAAAAGAAAAAGGCGATATCGTTCAGCGCTGTCATGACAAGCATCTGGCTACCTGGCTCGGAATCACCCCGGTATCCCTCAGCAGGATCAGGAAAAGAATTTCAGAAGGCGGAACCGTTAATTAACTTTTGTTAATCGGCATCAGGAAATGCAGTCATAATTTTGTGTTAAACACAAGCTTATGGATCGTTTCTTAGAGATTTTTGTTCAGATATTCACTGTTTCGGCAATCCGTTACTTCCTGGTAGCAGGGATTGCGTTTGTCTTATTCTATAAAGTACTTCACCGAAAGTTCAGCAGGGCGAAGATCCAGGCTCGGCAGGCGAGCAGAAAAGATTTCTGGCGGGAGATTGTGCATTCTATGCAGAGTACCGCGATTATGTCGGCGGTAGCGTTTGTTGTGCTTTTTACCAGCCTGAGAGAGTACACGCTTGTTTATGAGGAAATCAGTTCTTTCGGAGCCGGGTATTTAGCTCTGAGTGTTGCGTTGAGTCTCGTCATTCATGATACTTACTTTTACTGGATGCACCGGCTTATGCACCATCCGCGGATCTTCCGTCACGCGCATGTGGTGCATCATAAGTCGGTCAACCCATCGCCATGGGCATCATATTCTTTCCACTTTATTGAGGCTTTTGCTGAAGGCGCGATAATAATCGTTCTGGCTATGATTCTGCCGATGCATCCGCTTGCAATAGCGCTCTTCGTTTTTTCCGGGTTTGTTATCAACGTGTACGGTCACCTTGGATATGAAATTATGCCCCGCGGGTTCCGGAAAACCTGGCTGTTTCAGGTAATAAACACGTCTACTCACCACAATCTTCATCATAGTAAGTTTAGAGGGAACTACGGACTCTATTTCAGATTCTGGGACCGGATGATGGGTACGGAGCACCCGGACTATGTCCGGGAGTATGATCGGGTACAAAAGCAGCGGTTCGACTGGATCCGGGACAATTAATCTTTGGCTGTTCTGTCTTTCTTTGCTGGTTTTACCGGTTGTGTTACGGGAGGATCTTCCGGTCTGGGGCTAGGCGTGGGGTCAACCGGTCGGGGCGTGTCTTCCCGGAAGGGCGTGGAATCTACTTTGCCTTCGCTTCTCCCCGGAGCCGGGATCGGAAGACTATCTGCATCGGTTTTTTTTCTGCCGATGGAGTCCTGGTTCAATGAATGATCGCTAAATGGGGCTTTGATGTCGTTCCCTGAGGCGCTTACCGCTAGAGCTATCGTCAGGGAGGCGGCTATGGTCGAAAGTATTCTGCTTTTCATGATCGTTTATATTATAGCTACACCAACTCCTAAAATCATGCCAGAGGCTTCGTTTCCGCATCTTTCGGGAATGTTACAGTCCATGCTAGCTTTATCAGGAAAGGTTGCCTATGTTTGTATGAAATGGACGCGAGCAAGTGGCTAAATAAGACAAGTAATGAACAATCTGCAAGACAGTTGCAGACTGCTACAGCCGTGTTCTGTCGTTTTCTCTCTATCCAGTATCGTCTTGGAGATTCGTTTTTGAAGAGTAGTAAGGACTTCATTAAGTAAGCCCCAACCTTCAGCAGGTTTGGGGATGAACAGTTCTTAACAGATTCAAACATCTAATCTTCATTCATTATGCTTTCGCGGTTTATTATATGCCTCTCGCTGGCTACAGACCTTGCTATACTGTTGCTGGCTATTTTTATTGTAAAACCTTTATGGATCATGCTGCTGATCTTTCTGTCGGCAGGCATGAAAGGCTGGTACAAGTATCGCCGGTCAAATAAGCAGATCAATAGTCTTTTCAGACCCAAGCAGCTGTACCAATCGTAAGGTGCAGGTGCCTCGCTATGCTCTTTAGCGAGCAATCTTTTTAATTCACATTAAACATTCATATATGACAACTACAACAAATCCTGCTGTAGACAGAATAGTTCTGTCTACAGGAATTTATGACCTTTTGAAAGAGCAGATCCGGAGGAGGAAACTGAGCAAGTTTAACGAGGAAAAGCTGGAGCGGGAGCTGAAAAATGCGATTCAGGTTTTAAGAAAAGACCTTCCGGCTGAAGTAGTAACTGTAGATACCCGCGTAACAGTAAAAGATCTGGAAAACGGTGAAGAACACACCTATAAGCTTGTTGCACCGGCCAGGGCGAGGAGAAAGCATGAAACCATGTCTATCTTATCACCGATCTCGGTAGCCATGTTGGGATATGCTGCAGGATCAGAGGTTCAGTGGGAGATGGCTGATGGTGTAAGAAGATATAAGATCATCGATGTTGCCCCTTTGAATTAGCACGCTAATCTTCAGGCCGTTCTTTAGGTGCGGCCATACGTACGATCCGGGGTTGGAACTTTGCGATGATCTCCACGAGATCGCTTTGTGCACTCATGACGGCGTGTATATCCTTATAAGCCATAGGAGCTTCATCCATGTCGCTGCCGATTAAAGTAATGCGTTTGTTTCGAAGTTCTTCAGCAATCAGCGCCCGGTCAAGTGTCCTGAACGCAGCATTTCGACTCATCAGTCGTCCTGCTCCATGGGAAGCAGAGTTTATGGCGGCCGCAACACCTTTACCACGAACCAGGAAGCCGGGCGTACTCATGCTTCCGGGGATAATACCCAGCACACCTGCGCCCGCAGGTGTTGCTCCTTTACGGTGTACCATCACAGGGGTTCCGTCATCAAGTGTTTCTTCCCAGGCAAAATTATGGTGATTTTCAATCCGTAGCAAGGGCTGCCGGTTCATTGCCTTCGCTATTTTGTTATGTATTTCGTGATGGTTGGCACTGGCATATTCGCCGGCGAGGTTCATAGCTATCCAGTATTCCTGTCCCGCTTCATCGTTAAGATCAAGCCAGGCGAGATGTTTGGCCTGAGCAGGCAGTCGGGTCTTATCCATCGCCACTTTAGAATAGTAATTGGCGATATTTCCGCCGAAGCCGCGGGATCCGGAATGGGAGAGAAGGGCCAGGTAATTACCGGGAGGCAGATCGAATTCAGAGCCGGTGAGGACCTGGAGCTCGCCCCATTCAACGAAATGGTTCCCAGTGCCGGAGGTGCCAAGTTGCGCGTAAGCTTTGTCTCTCAGGTCGCGGATGACTTTGGTTGCTTTCCAGGTGTTTTTGTCGAAAAGAGATGTATCGAAATGAGTCTTTGTGGTGCCGCCCATGCCGAAGACAGTATGCTTCAGAAGCATGCTCTTCAGCATATCTTTTTCATCGTCTACCATGTCTGATGGCATATCGAAGATGCTGAGGCACATTCTGCAGGCAATATCTACGCCCACGGCAAAGGGGATGATCGTGTTGCGGGTGGTTGCCAGTACGCCTCCGATGGGAAGGCCGTAGCCCTGGTGCGCATCGGGCATGAGAGCGCCTACGACGCTTACAGGCAGCTGCATAGCAGTCTTCATCTGATCAAGCGCCCCCTTTTCGATATGTTCAGCTCCGAAGATGGGAAAGTTACTCTGATCAGCCTTGAGAGGGATTTCCTGGTTAGCAGGCTGATTGAACAAACCCTGGCTACGCATGGTTAAAACCTGTTCTGCGAGGTCACTCCATTTGTCATTTTCGGCAGTGATGAATGTTCGGGGCTCTGAGATCAGCTTCTCCAGTTTGTTGATTATCTGAAGCTTGCTCATTGTGTTCTGCTTCAGTTGCTTGTTAGCTACACGGCTAAAGTCGGCCAGTAGCTTTGTATCCTCTATGCCGAGAGCTTTAAGTTCGTTATTGCTGATCTTGACTTTGCTCATCTTATTACTATTTGGTTAAGTGTTTCAGTGGTTCTCTGATTCCTTGAAATTGTTTTTCAAGTATAAAACAGCCCGGAGTTTGATCAGTTTGATGTATCGTGTTGATGATCCGCTCTAAAGGTCATGTGGATGTAGTCAATGTCCATGAACGGGCGTATTCCGTCAATCCTAAACCCCTGATGCTCATAGAAGCTTTTGGCTTTCGGCTTGTCCGGGTTCACAAGTAAGCCAATAGCCGGAAGGCCCAAAGTTAATCCCCATTCGATACCCGCCTGCAGAAGCTGTGTGCCAATGCTGGTTCCCTGTTGTTTCGGTGCTACGCTGATGGTGTCGATATAGAACTCGCCGGGCTCTGTTTCGTCGTTTATTTGGGGGGGCTGGATGCCGCCGAAGCTTAGGTAATCAAGAACAGGCTGCCTTAAGGCATGTAGTTTCGCACCATCATAGGCCGTCAGAGAGCCGACGACGCCATCTCTGCTCTCGAAGACGATTGTGTTTTGATAAGAGTATTGATTATCAGGCAGGCTGATGAAGCGCTGCAGGAGTGGTAGTTCTGAATATGCGTCAGCAGATCCGGTTAAATGTTGTATGACTTCTTCCATGGCCTGCATCATGAGGGGAGCGATTGCAAATGCGTCTGAAGGTCTGGCTTTCCTAATCATGCAGGTATAATAATAAAGTTGGAGTAAAGTTGAGCGTATTTTTCAATATTATTGTTACTTGTTCTCCTAATTACCATGAATCGAAAAAAATTTATTTCCTCCCTTTTCACTGCAGGTGCCCTGAGCATCGCTGCGCCCGTATGGGCTGAGTCGGGTGCTGCAGTCAGAAAGAAGCACCGCATCAAAGTTCCCGGATATCTGAAAGAAGGTGATCTCATCGGTATTACGAGTCCGGCGGGATACATAAGCCGCGAAGAGGTTGCTCCCTCTGTAGCGCTTATGGAAAGTTGGGGATTCCAGGTAAAAATCGGCGACAGCGTAGGAAGAAGAGACCATACATATGGGGGAACGGATGCAGAGAGGCGGGATGATCTTCAGCGCATGCTGGATGATGATGAGGTTAAAGCGATTATGTGTGCGAGGGGCGGATACGGTTTGGTGAGAATTGTAGATGAGCTCGACTTCAGCCATTTTAAGAAAGTACCTAAGTGGCTGATTGGCTTTAGTGATGTAACTGTACTCCATGGACATATCCACAACAATCTGGGCGTTGCTACCATACATTCAAAGATGTGCAACAGCTTCCCTTCAAACTGGCAGACGGCAACACCTATACAGATATCTACGATTCTCTCGATTCGCGATGCCTTGATGGGAACGAAGATGCAATACAGTGCAGCACGCGCGCTATCGAACAGATTAGGGACAGCGGAGGGCGTACTGGTTGGTGGAAATTTGAGCATCATTGAGACGCTTGCAGGTACAGCATCAGACCTGAATACCTACGGAAAGATCTTGTTTCTGGAGGATACCGGGGAAGAACTCTACAGCCTTGACCGCATGTTCTGGAACCTTAAGCGCACTGGGAAACTGGCAAACCTTGCAGGCCTGGTGGTAGGGGGCTTCAAACTTAAAGCGGAAGGAGCTGGAAGTGGTTTTGGTAAATCGATCTACGAGATCGTTATGGAGAAAGTTGAGGAGTATAATTATCCCATTTGTTTTGACTTCCCTGTGGGGCACCAGGTTAACAATTTTGCACTCAGATGCGGGACGAAACACCGGTTGGAAGTGCGGGTAGATGGATCTGGACTGGTATCTATATAAATGGGGACACCGGCTATGGGCAGGTGTCCCCGTTTATTTTTGTTAATCGACCTTACTTTACATCTATCGTCGTTGCAACGGTCTTTAACCAAGGAGAGGAGAAACGAACTTTTACCTGTCCGCTTTTTCCAGTAGCCTGAATATAGCTGAGGATCTTTCCGTGGTAAACGCGATGAACGTTGTCGGTATAATCAGACATGTCCTGGTTGTTACTTGCTTCCAGCCCTAGTAGGGTAGCAGGACCTTCGATTTCACAAGTTATTTCGTTATCGGATAACATGACAGGGATGCCATCTTCATCAACCACCTGTACATAGATCTGCGCTAATCCGCGGTCTCTGCTAATGGATTTTTCTCCGGCCTTGATGCTTAATGCATAAGGTTGTTTGGAGGAGCTGATGGTGTAGCGTGCAAGTTCTTCATTGTTCGCTCCCAAGGAAACCGCTTCCAGCGTTCCTGCTGTATACGGTATGTCCCAGGAGATAATTCCGTATTTGTCATCGAAGGATTTCTGTTCGCCTACAGTCTTTCCGTTTAGCAGAAGTTTGGCGCTTTTGCCGTTGGTATAGCAAACCACCCTGATTTTTTGGCCATCCTGGTAATTCCATATTGGCCAGGCATCCATTGATGGTTCATCATTTCCACGTCTTTTGCTTGTTGGAACCGGATAAGTACCTGCGTAGACCATTGGCTTATCAGACCAAAGAGACTGACGGAAAATACCTCTCGGTTTGATGAAGCCACCGAAGTCAAGCAATCCGGAATAAAACCCTCTTGAAGGCCATGCGCCTGACTCGCCAAGGTAATCGATCCCCGTCCACAGGAACTGACCGAAGATATGCTGATTATCTTTGACCGCTTTCCAGGCTTGATAATCATGTCTGTTTTCACTTCCATAGATCACACGCTTAGGATATTTTTTGTGGTCAGAATCATAGCGGTTTTCGGTGTAGTTGTATCCGGCAATATCCAGAGCACCCGGATATTCCGTTTCGTTAGACATTGCAACGCCAGCAAGGCCCGCTGTGACGGGACGCGACCGGTCGTATTGTTTAACAACTGCGACGAGGCGTTTAGCAATCACTCCCAGTTCATTAGCATCAGGAGCGTCCTTCTTGAAGCCACCGTACATGGCCTGAGTAAAGCCGCTGGCTTTTGTACCTGCGAGAATAGGGTGGGAGTACGGGTCATTTGGATAGTCAACCTCGTTGCCGATGCTCCAGGCAAACACGGAGAGGTGATTCCTGTCGCGCTTTACCATATCAGCCAGATCTTTTTCGCCCCACTCTTCGAAGAAATCAAATGTACCCTGGTAGCCCGGGGTGCCGACATTCCATCCTTCCAGCCATTTCCGTTTTGGGAACTTCCACTCGTCGAAAGCTTCATTCATAACCAGGAGCCCCATTTCATCACAAAGTTCATACAGTTCAGGTGCCTGCGGATTGTGGCTGGTACGGATGGCGTTGCAACCAAGATCTTTAAGAGTTTGCAGTCGTCGTCTCCAAACTTCGCGGGGTACTGCTGAGCCTAATACCCCGGCATCGTGGTGCAGGCATACGCCCTTCATTTTCATCCATTCATTATTCAGCGCAAATCCTTTATCCGGATCGAAGGTGAAAGTGCGGAAGCCCGTTTTTGTGGTGCTTTGATCAATAACTTTTCCGTTTTTACTTACTGTAGTTTTCAGCGTATAGAGGTGAGGATTGGTGATACTCCACAATGCCGGATTGCTTACTTTAAGGATCTGATTAACTTTTCCTTTGCCTTTAGCGGTCACTTTCAGGGTTTTGCTTCCTTTAGATACCGATTTTCCCTCGGGCGAGAATAACTCATTAGCGATGGTAAGGGCTGCTGTCTGGTTAGCATCATTGTCTATCTCCACTTCGATATTTAATGATGACTGCTGTTTGTTGACTACGGGATAGGCAAATACACCCCATTGGGCAATGTGTGTCGGGTTGGAATAGACAATCCAGGCGTCGCGATAAATCCCGGATCCGGTGTACCAACGTGAGTCTGCCGATTGACTGTGGTCAACCTTTACAGCAATCGCGTTTTCTTTTCCATAGGTGATGTAGGGCGTGATGTCATACATGAAAGAGATATATCCGTTCGGTCTTTTGCCAACAGACTGACCGTTGACGAATACCTCGCTGCGATTGTAGACTCCTTCAAAGTACAGGTAGACTTTCTGGCCTTTCATGGAAGCGGGCACAGAGAGGGATTTTCTATACCAGCCAATGCCGCCGGGGAGGTAGCCTGTAGCACTGGCAAGCGTCGGGCTTAATTGTGCTTTCACTGACCAGTCGTGGGGGAGGTTTACTGATTGCCATTTGCTGTCATCAAAGCCGGGCTTTGCCGCGTCTGGCGATTCCTGGAGACTAAACTTCCAGTCTGAAACAATCTTTTCAGGCTTTCCGAAGGACACCTGAGCTGTGGCGATACAGCAATAAAAGAATGAAAGGGCTAATAGACAAAGGAATTTCATTGATTTAATTGGTTATAGAGTATGACACAAATATCTCGGAAAACCTTCATCCCGGAGGGGGGTATATCGTAAAAATAGGGGGGAAATGTGCCAGAAACGACTGCTTCTGGCACATTTGTATAAGGTATCGGGTGGAATGTTTTTAATTATTCAGATTGCTGATCAGGGGCTTTACCGATCAGGTCCATAAACTGATCCAGTTTAGGAGTGATGATAATCTGCGTACGTCTGTTTTTTGCTTTACCTTCATTGGTGTTATTGTCGGCGATAGGATTATATTCCCCACGGCCACCAGCGGTGAGACGCTTGGGATCTACTCCATAGTTTTTCTGTAAAGCCTGAACTACGGAAGAAGCTCTTAATGCACTTAGATCCCAGTTGTTACGGATGTTTGATTGAGAAATTGGTACGTTATCGGTGTTACCTTCAATCAGAACATCATAGTTGTTATAATCTTTAATGATCTTGGCGATCTTACTAAGTGTTTCACCTGCTCTGCTGGAGATCTCGTAACTTCCGGAATTGTAGAGCATGTTGTCAGACAAAGAGATGTAGACAACACCCTTTAATACCTGCACGTTAACATCTTTCATCTCCTGCTGATTGAGTGATCTGGTCAGATTGTTGGTGAGCACAAGGTTCAGTGAGTCGCTCTTGTTCTTGGTGTTTACCAATTGCTGGATGTATTTATTCGAACTGTTGATCTCGTCTACCAGCTTGGAAATATTTACATTGCCCTGGTTACTTGAGTTCAGGCATTTGTTGAGTGCTTCCTGCAGCGACTTCAGATTGGCTCTTTCGGCTGAAAGTTGTTCCTCCAGGCTTTTTACCCGGTTGCCGGAGACCGCCAGATTCCTTTCAGTAAGGAGGTATTTCTGCCGCACTTCGCGGGTATCACTCTCCAGTTTATCGTAACGGCTTTGTAAAGTGCTATACTTTTTGTTGCTTACACATCCCTGCAGCACGGCGGATATCGCTATTGCAGCTATAATGGATAATCGGGTTTTCATATACTTTACCTTTTTAAGTTTAACAATACCCACTTAACTGCTTTTGAAACTCAAATGTTTAGTGCTTTGGTGTAATGTGTTGTAAGTCAGTTCATAAGTTTGCTGTCTCAATCCACTGTCGTGCCATTAGTTCGTGACCAGCAGGCATAGGATGAATGCCGTCCCAGATCCAATGATCTGCCGGGGCCTTTTGTAGAGCTGCGTTGAAGTGGCTTTGATAAGGGATGTAAACAGCATTGAATTCAGCTGCCAGGTCTTTTGCGGCTTCTTGCCGTGCAGAAATGCAATCGTACCATTTGCTCCAGCTTTCTTTCACTCTCCCTACAGGAAGGATAAAGGGTTCGCCTATTATCAGCTTCAACTTGGGGAGTTGAGATTTCGTTTCTGTAATGAGCTTGCGATATCGACTAGCATATGAACTGGCGCTGAAATCTGATCGTCCATCTATTTCTGCATTGGCATCGTTTACACCGATCAGAATGCTCAAGATATCGGGAGCGAGATCGATCGTGTCCTCTTTCCATCGTGCGGCGAGGTCAGGAACAGTGTTTCCACTAACACCCCGGTTAAAGAACTGATAGTCGATTGCGGGCTGTTCGAAGCCGAGCCGGCCCGCTATGATGAAGGCATATCCGTGACCCATAACATGGTTCCAGTCATGGTTTCTGCTTCGTCCTCCATCGGTTATGGAATCACCCTGAAAGAGAATTCTGCTGGGGAGGACGGCAGCAGAACTGCTTCTGCGCGCCGTCGCCAGGGCTTTAGACCCGAGAAAAGATGATGTTCCAATCAAGGCGGAGGCTTTGAGGAAATACCTTCGGTTTACGCGCTTCATATGCTTGTTCTTTACTCTAATTTAGCTGTTCATATACCAGCGGACAAACTTTGAAGCGTCTTTGATGTTAATCTAGCAAAAAACCAAAAGATATGAATGGATTCTTCAAAACGCTGATTGCCGGTTATGGCGCAAAGAAACTGGGTGGTGGCTGTCTGTCAACCATCGCTATATTCGTAGTGATTTACATGCTACTGGGGCAGTGTAACTAACGAAGCAGAATTGATTCTATCGTTAGCTCTATTCTACGATATCTGCTTTCTTTATCGGCATCTTGTAGTAATGTTGCGAACTAGAATCCCATTTAACTACAAGGATCTTTGAGTTACTTTTATCTCGGAGGATCGGCATTTTGAAAGTCAAGCCCGGGCTTTTGCTAGCCCGAGGTGGCGATTGTAGATAGCTCTGAACACGGATTGTATCCGGCATGGTAACACCCGACTGAGCAGGCTTCTGTCGGGTGTTACCATTGGTTTGAGAGTATCCCTCAACCGGATACCACAAGAGGGCGATCTGTACCGCCAAATATAGCGACATTTTCATGCTTTGAAGATGCAGAGATCCGCGACTTTCCATACCGCTCAAAAAACTTTGTGTACGTAGGAAAGGTGCCGGCATATTTTTGAATTTTTACCTGACATCTTTCCAACGTTTGCTTCGGTTTTATCACTCAGGTTCACTATTCGACCTTCGGCTCCAATCCATTTTTGCAGAAAGGTACATCATGATCGCTACAGTGACAAAGAGGCCAATGCTTCCGAAGATAAGTGCGAGGTCTTGTAATTGTATGATTACGAAGATGAAAATGTAGAAAACAGAGAGAATGCTGCCAAAGATCAACGCAGCATTGAGTCTGCGCAGAAGCATGGATATGAAAGTGCTGATCAGGCCTACAGTAGATACAGATGCTATCAGATACGCTTTGTTGAAGCCAATTTGTTCGCTAAAGGCGAGAAGAAGAGTGTAGTAGATTGTCATAGCGGCTCCTACGAGTATATACTGCAGGATGTGGACCGGTTTCTTGTTCAGAATTTCGGTAAAGAATAGGGAAACAAAGGTCAGTAGGATGATGAGGAATGAATATTTGGCTGATCGCATCGTCTTCTGATACTGGTCTATTGGTAGGAGAAACTTAACACCAAAAAAGGCCTCGTTAACCTTCTTTTCGGCCGATACATCAGTAGCAGGAGCAGGCGTTCCGCTTGGGTTCAATGGTGCATTCAGATTTGTGTTGTCAGCAATCCACTGCTGAGGGTAGGGGCGGTTGAAATAGGGGATTTTCCATAGGGCGCTAAATTCTTTCTTACCTAAATTTGAATTGTCGGGTAGGTATCTGCCTGTGAAACTAGGATTTGTCCAAACGCCTCTGACTTTCACTTCACTTGTTTTTCCAAGAGGCATAAAATTCAGTTCCGTACTTCCGCGCAGATCGAGCCGGAATTTAAAAGGCAGGGATGTTCTCTTGTCCTTGCTCAGGTCGGGTAGAACGACCAGGTTATTGCTGAACAACTCCAGATTAGAGAAATCAGGTTCGACGGAGTATAAATCATCTGCAAGTTGGATAGTGGGATTGTTCTTCAATCCTTTCAGGTCACTAAGACCGATGACAACTTTTGCCTTTTCCCAGATGATCCGATCAGGATGGATTCCCGATTTCGCCAGTTCAAGCGGACTGAAGTCGCCTGAAACATTTATTTCTGCGTTATAGACTACCGCATCGAATATACCCCGATGTCGTTTTTCAGGCTTTACTTCCGAGTCGATGTTCAGTCGCTCGGGCAAAATATACACGTTGGTGATGACTTGTTGATTAGAAACTTTTCCCGATGCATCGGTGAGTTTTTCTGTTGTGCGGTAGGGGAGAATCATTACAGGGCCTTGAAGAAGCTGGCTTGCTGACCATTTATCGGATATTTCTTCAACTACTTCTTCCTGACGGGATTGTCTTTCTCTGATGAGGCTTTGAATCCATTCGGAGGGAATGAGAAGCAAGAGTGTTAAGAACCCGATAGTTGCTACCTTAAACAGAACGGAATCACCGATCCAGGAGACGAGCGTTGTTGGTTTGTGGGGATTAGTTTCCATGATTTTAGATTTATAAAGTACTTTGCAATTCAGAGTAAATAGATAAAAAAATTATATTTTCTGTTGTTTGATTAAGTTTTCAAGCGCTTCAAGATGTTTACTAAAAGCCCGACGACCTGGTTCTGAGACTCGGTATTGCGTATTTGGCTTGCGCCCAATGAAACTCTTCGAGACGATGATATATTCTTCTTTCTCAAGAGCCTTCAGGTGAGAAGCCAGGTTGCCATCGGTAGCAGCTAAAAGCTCCTTTAGCGAATTGAAGTCATAACTTTCATTCGCTACCAGTACACTCATGATCTGAAGCCGTAGCCTGTTTTCAAAGGCTTTGTCAAATTGTTCAAGAGATATCTTCACTGCTTGTATTTGAAGTGCATAATAAAACCATATAAAATATGGAGTATTCCGAAACCGAGGATCCAGGAGATAAATGAGAACTGCGGGAACAGAGCAGAAACCAGTCCCAGAAGAATTTCAAATAGTCCCAACCATTTTACGTCTGAAAAAGTATACTGACTCCCGGATACCAGTGCTAAGCCGTAGAAAATAAGTGTGGAAGGAATAATCAAGGTGTATTCTCCCCGCAAAAGTAATATGATGATGAAGATACCTCCTGTAAGAAGCGGAAGGGAAAGGTTGGTTAATAGCCTCTTACTTCCCGGGTGCCAGAATGGCTCACCTTTCTTTATCGATTGCCGTCGTGTGAGAATGATACAGGTGGTAATTGAAAGAACAAGAACAGCAATGGCAATGAAAAAAAGCTGCGTGATAATGACACCCTCGTACCGATAGCCACTATCTGCCAGTCCATTGCTGTGAGACTGTACAAGCCTTTGCGCAGAAAATGCTCCAACAAGGGCATACACACCAGCCATAACGCCCGAGAGTCCACTCAAAGAAATGAACTTGGATGATCGCTCCATGAGTGACCTTATGGAGGAAAGTTCTGAATAGATGCTATCTTCTTTCATTAAAGTACTTTGTTGTTCAAAGTAAAATATTATAATCGACATATGCAATAGCTTCTGAAGCAAAAGAGCTCAGACGCATGCAGCAATCTTATAGATTCTTTACGGAACAATCTTTTTCAGGTCTGGATGATATGTGAAGTAGGTATCATTTGTCGCTTTGCCAGTCTCATGAACTGTGATAGCAGTGCTTGTGTTTTCGATGAACTCTACCGAAATTCCCTTCTGTTTGGAGTCGTAGACCTTGATTGTATCCTTGGAGGACTGGTTTGAGTATTGCGCCACTAATGCTAAATCCGGATAGGCATTCTTGAAATCCGCGTATGTGCTACCGACGCCTAATCCGGCTTCTGTTTTAAACCGCTTAGCAGTGGTCCGAATCTGCTTGACATCATGAGCCATCATCGAGCTGTCTTTATAGGAAGAGTAGATGGCGATCTCGGTTCTTTGCTGATCAGATGAATCGGTGTCGTACCAGATACCCCAGGCTTTTCCCATTGCAGCATCTCCGGCATCGGGCTTGCCCAAAGCCTGAGAAACGAGCTGCATATCCTGTTTTATAGATATGGTGCCGATTGATTTGCCTGGTATAACCAGAATAGAACTGTCCGGTGAACTCACTTGCGTACTGCGTGTACTATCTGCAGCTGAACTTTTTGATCCTTGTGTCCCAGATTGGCACGAAATGAAAAACGGCACAATAAAGAATGCCTGTAGATGCTTAAATTTCATTTTAGACAAACGCATAAAAGCCCTTTCCTGTTTGATTTTACGATAGAAGCATGATCTCGCAAATAGATTAGTTCATCTTTTTTACATTTGCAGAAGTGTCAGCGAAAACAAACACATCACAGCGTAAGCGTCCTGTACAAAAGGGGAGACGGAGTTCCAAAACTAAGACAAGGAAGAAGAATAGCGGCCGCTGGTCGAATTTTTCAAAGTTCATTGTTGCAGCGATTATTCTGGTTCTGTTATCACCATTCTACTACGGCTATGTATTGAAAACGTTTACCTCAACCTGGCAGTGGATAAAAGACATCGGTGAAAATCCTCACTATCGTTCTTATTCGGAATTTGGAATTAAGATCCCGAAAAGCTATGCTATTCATGGAATTGACGTGTCTTACGCACAGGGACAGATCGACTGGCACAAAGTACGGGAGATGAAAGACGAGGATGTTTCGATCAGCTTTGCTTTTATAAAAGCAACAGAAGGAGTCCTGACAATTGACCCGTATTTTAAAAGGAACTGGCGCGAAGCCGCGAAAACCGGATTAGTATGTGGAGCGTATCATTATTTCAGACCAAAGAAGAGTGGAAAACAGCAGGCTCGTTTTTTCCTCCAAACTGCAACGGTAGAGCAGGGAGACCTGCCTTTAATAGTAGATGTAGAGACGCTTGACGGAAAAACCCCTGAGGTAATGCGTAAGGAGCTCAGCGCATTTGTAGATCATATTGAGGCCAAAACAAAGACTAAGCCTATTATCTACTCTGGACTGAGCTTTTACCACGATTACCTTCAGGGATATTTCGATGATCACCTATTATGGATTGCTCATTATCATCAGGAAAAGCTTAAGATCCGAACAGCAGGATCCTGGCACTTTTGGCAGCATTCTGATAGAGGTAGGGTCAATGGGATCAATCACGCTGTCGACTTTAATGTTTTCAACGGCGATAGCTCTTCGTTCAGAAAACTCCTGATCAAAGCGAACTAGAAGCGGTAAGTAACGCTTCCCGACGCAGTACGTGGCTTCATCGGTTCCAGGGTTGTCCAGCCTCTATAGTATTCCTTATTTGTCAGATTGTCCACCTTGAAACCGAAAGAAAATGGACCGCTTCCATAAGATAATGACGCATTCAGAATGGTATAGACAGGTAAAGTGAACACACCAACAGTAGCATCATTCACAATGCTGTTTTTGCCGCTGTGAGTTCCGCCAATTCCAAAGCCAAGACCTTTTGCGGTGCCCTGCTGTATTTTGTAGCTGGCCCACAAGTTCACCATATCTTCCGGTCCTGCACTTACAGGTCTCCTGCCTTCTACGTTTGCATCAGCATTGGTCAACTTACTTTTGTTTTTTGAGTAGCCGGCGATTAAATTGAAGCCCGGCGCTGGGTTGGCAATAACCTGAGCTTCGAGGCCGCGGCTATACTGATTTCCTCCCTGCGTGTACTGGTTCATACCTGTACTCAGGATGATATTCGAGACTTTGATATCGTAGTAGCTGAGCGATCCGGAGAGCTTCCCACGAAACAGATCGGCCTTTATACCTCCCTCAAACTGATTAGCATGCTCAGGTTCAAAGCTGGTGACTACGTTCGTTCCATTAACCTCCTGATTTCTGGGAGCTTCATTCTTAAAGCCATTCATATAGTTTCCAAAAATAGAAAGCTTATCCTGCAGAACCTGATATACCAGTCCAAACTTTGGCGATAAGGCCGTTTGTGAATACTTATCAGCATCCGTCATGCTCAACCCGCCATTTCTAAAATGATCGATGCGTAAGCTTGCCATGGCGGAAAGTTTAGGTGTGATGTTGATGACATCGGAGATATAGGCACTGTATACCTGCTGTGTAGTTCTCGTGCTTCCACCGTAGCCGGCGGCTGCGATTGCTGTATCTGCCCTTTGCGAGGTAAGGTTTTCCGGACTATCTACCAATGGATTAACCTGTCCCATAGCTGCATAGTTGGAACTATTGTTTATAGAAGTGTTATTAAAATAGTCGAGGCCTGCTACGATCCGGTTACGGATATTTCCTACGTTGAAGTCGCCTGTGAAGTTTTGCTGAATGTCTGTCGTCTCTGTAGTGGAGTTTTGGTCTGTGATATACCGGGTGAAGATTCCGCTGCCTCGTTTAGCAGTTCCGTTCAGAGACTCAATCCCTTCATACAAGTAGGTATAATAGCCTGCGGATCTTGCAGTACCCCGGGAGATAAGCGTCTGTGACTTCCACTGTTCAGATAGTTTGTATTCCATTTGCGCCTGAATACTGGTGACAGGGTTTTTCATAGTCAGGCTGTTGCTTGTATATGATCTGCGATTATTATAGCCAAGCTCTTCGGGAGACTCCGATCTCAAAGCAGCGCTTCTGCTGAAGAAGAGCATCGTGGGATTAGTTCCTTCTGAGCTAAGGAATTGCGCATTTAATAGAAATGATAGTCGATCTGAGACCTGATAGCTCAGAGAAGGAGCAAAGAAAAGTGATTTTCTAAATCCCGCGTCCTGAAAGCTGTTCTCGTCATGATAAGCTGCATTCATTCTGAACAAGACCTTCTTTTCTGCATCCAAAGGCGTGTTTACATCAGCAGATATGCGGTTCAGTCCATAGCTTCCCGCCACATAGTTCACTTCCGCCAAAGTTTGCATGAAAGGTTGCTTTGTTACTGTATTGATCAGTCCACCGTAGGAGATCAGGCTGCTCCCAAACAGGGTTCCGGAAGGGCCCTTGATCACCTCTATACGTTCGATATTCGAGACATCGAGGCTACCATTGGTAAGGCCGGGCAGTCCGTTGACCAGCGTCGGTTGAACAGCAAATCCCCTCAATGAGAAGTATCCGGCTCCATCTCCCGCTCTGCCGGTAGAAGACCAGAGTTTATCAATCCCAGGAGCATTTTTAAGTGCATCATCCAAATTCGTCACCAACTGCTCTGTCAGCAGTTCTTTTGGAATTACCGAATAAACTTGAGGGTTCTCCACATTCTTCAGTGGCATTTTAGAAACAAATTCGCTCTCAGCGACGAAGAACTTGTTTTTCTTACCGCCGCTTATGACTACCTCTTTCAATTGCTGATTAGAAGCTTGTAATGAAATGTTGAGCGAAACCACAGATCGAGCTATAACCGTAACCTGAGAAGAACTTGGTGCGAGTCCGATCATTTTAGCAGTAACGGTATGGGTACCTGCTGGCACATTCCTCAAGGTGTAGGCACCATTATTGTCCGTCAAAGCACCCGTAATGCCCTTTATTGAGATTTCAACAACTTCGGCAGGAACGCCGTCTGAGGTTCTCACGAAGCCTTTTATAGTACCGGTGTTTTGAGCGAAAGCCAGCGAGGTGATTAGCATCAGCGCTAATGATGCCAGATAAATTTTGTAAGTGTTTAGCATGTTATTTAGAATGATTTTAAACACCAAACATAGCAGAAGATTTCTTTTGTGTAACAATATTGTTTAGTATCGATCTAAATAAGACAAAACTGTGACAAATGTAATTCGCCTGATTCATGTTGTTCTTCTGCTTGATAGCCGCCTTGAATATTGATTATCTCTGGGATGAAATACTTGATTCAAAAGGAGATATGTAGGTCAACTTATGGGATTTTTGTTCAGTTTAAAAGTATTTCACACCTTGTCCAGTAAAAGCGATACAACTATGAACAAGTTCACTGCAGTACTGGAGATCATTGGAATTAATCCTTACGTTTTAGTGCCGGAAGCTGTTCTGGACTACATATTTCAGCAAGCCGGGAAGGACAAAGGCCATATTCCGATCTGCGGTGACATCAACGACAAGCCATATAGACAGACCCTGGTGAAATATAGCGGACAATGGAGACTCTATGTTAACACTACAATGCTCAAAAACTCGCCTAAACGTATAGGTGAGAAGTTGGACATCAGTATTCAGTTTGATCCGGAGAGTAGAGTAATAGAACTTCCTGAAATATTGAGGGAGAGATTAGAAGCGAATAAACAAGCTTACGAAATATATGAGGGGCTCTCTGCCTCGATGAAAAAAGAAATATGCAGGTACCTTACCAATTTAAAGACTAAAGAAGCTTTAGAGCGGAACGTAGACAGAGCAATAGACTTTCTTCTTGGTCGGGGGACATTTGTCGGCAGGAGACTGTCTGCCAGTGAGTTTAGGCTCCCCGAGAACCCGAAAAGTTAAAACAAAATGATGTGTCAGGCGTTGTTCTAGCTGTAGGATGTGGAGATATGGAAAACGCAGAGCAATATTATCGAATATTCGAGTTGTCGCCTGTCCCAACAATGATCCTGTCGGGTGTCTATCCTCGCATCTTCATCAAAGAAGTGAACAAAGCCTACCTTGCTTTGACGGGAGAAGTTCGAGAGCAAGTTGCAGATAATCTGGTGTTTGTGCCTGGTAATCTGACAAATAGTGGCTATCGAATTCCTTATTTCTCCTCCCAAAATAGCTCCTTTGAAAGGGTATATACCGAGAAGATAGCCGTCAAAACCCAGTCCGAGAAATTTATCCCGCCCGCTGCTATTGAGCCGAAAGCCGTCTGTTATGAAGCTACAGATACTCCCGTGCTAACCGGAGATGGGGAAGTCGATTTTGTTATACGCACTCTGCAAGACGTAACAGCTTTTGTTGAAGCTCTTGAGAGAGAAGAGGAAAAAGAAAGCCAGTTTGAAGAACAGCGGTGGCTTTCGCAGGAAGCTCAAAAAGTAGCGAAGATTGGCCGCTGGGAGATGGACAAAAATAACCGGTTTACATGGTCCGATGTCCATTACGAAATCATGGAGGTAGAGCCGGGTACGGAGATAACGGTCGACTTTGGAGTTACTCTGTTAAAGACACAAGAGGATAGGGACACGTTTGAAGAACTTTATAAAAAGGCAATTACCACAGGGGAGTATTTCAATGTCGACTTAAATATCCTCACTCCTAAAGGTAGTGAACGATGGATCAGATACACGGGTAGAGGAGAGTTAAAAGATGGTGAGTTTGTCAGAATGTATGGAATCGGACAGGACATAACGGACCAAAAGAGAACCGAACTGCAGCTGCGCTACTCACAGGATCAGATTGAAACGCTTATTCAAACGGTTGACGGTATCGTGTTTGAAAGTGACGCTCAAACCTTGGAATTTCTCTTTGTAAGTGAACAGATAGAAGACCTGCTAGGCTATTCTCCGGAAGAATGTGTCCATCAACCTGGTTTTATTGATAGATTGCTTTTTCCCGATGACCGGGAAGAGATCCTGAAAATGTCCTTCCAGAGAATTCAGACTCAGACGAACTATACCGGAGATTACCGGGTCCTGCGAAAAGATGGCTCAGTTGTCTGGATGAATGTGTCTATTTCCGTGATACGCGAGAACGACACTCCAAGATGGCTGAGGGGTTTGATGATTGATATTACCGCTGCGAAGCGGATCTCCGAACTTGAACACGTTGAGAAAAAGGTACTTGAGCTGAATGCAAGCCCCTTCGAAGACACTGTCACGCTGCTAAAAAGCTATCTACAGGGACTCGAATCCATTTTTCCTGAGATGATATGTGCTATCATGCGTGTAAAACGCGGACACTTATATAATTGGGCGAGTGTGTCTTTACCCCCCGAATACGAGAAGAGGATCGACCAGCTTCCAATCGCCGATAACATGGGTTCATGCGGTACCGCAGCCTACACAAATAGCAAAGTAATAGTAAGCGATATCGCTAACGATCCCAGATGGGCCCAGCACAAAGATTTTGCTTTGAGGAGCAAGCTTCTTTCCTGCTGGTCACAGCCCATTACAAACGTCGATGGAGGCGTTATTGCTACCCTGGCAATGTATTACAAAACGGTTAAGTCTCCCACTCAAGAAGAGATCAAAGTGATTGACAGAACGGTTCATCTGCTTCAGGTGATTCTTCAGGATCGTCGGAACCGCGAGCTTTTGGAGGAAGCCAATTTCCTGATGAGACAAAGCCAGGAACTAGCTCATTTTGGAAGTGTGCAGTTCGATTTGGAAACCCGGCAGTTATCATGGTCACGGGAGCTTTACCATATTTTCGGGCTTCCCGAAGATGTCGAACCTACCATAGATCTCTACCAAAATTGCTTGCATCCTGAGGATAAAGATCAGGTCCTCGCCAATATAAAGCGATTTCTGCGCACGAAGGAAGATTATGTTGGGGAGGAGAGAATCATCCACCCCGAACTAGGAGTAAGGTACTTGAAAACATGGGGGCGAGTCAGAGCGAACGAGGCAGGGGAGTTCACGAAGGTGATAGCAGCCTATATGGATATTACAGAAAGCAAAAAAATACAGGAAAAGCTCCTAATGAGTGAAGGTCGGTTGAGGAGTCTTGTCGATTCACAAACAAACTATGTAATCCGCGTAGACTTCAATGAACAATACACTTATGCAAACAAAAAATATATAGAAGACTTCGGTCTTGAATCATCAGAAACCCTCGGGGCCAATGCCATGTCGTCGATACTCCCGTCTTATAGGTCCCAGGTAGAGGATATTTGCAAGAAGGCTATTGAAAATCCAAACGAAATATATGAGCTGGAGATTGAGAAGTACACTAAGAGCGGTAGCATCAAACACTCCTTCTGGCATTTTATCTGTCTGACCAATTTAAAAGGTGAGCCTACGGAGATCCAATGTATTGGCATCGACATCTCAGATAGAAAGAAAGCCGAAGATGAAAGGGAACGGAAGTCGCTTGAACTTTTGGAGTCTGAAAGGAGATATAGCGACCTTTTTCATTTAAGCCCGCAACCGATGTGGGTATATGACCCGGATACGCTACACTTTCTGGACGTCAATAACGCCGCTATTCAACAGTATGGCTATCCCAGAAATCAGTTTTTGTTAATGACGATGAGAGATATTAAACCTTTACGCCGTGTGCCCGAACTGGATGACATTAATCGCAAGAAGCAACAAGCCTTTTTTGGCGGTATGGTGACTCATAGGTTGAGAAGCGGTGAGCTCATTCAGGTGGATATGAAGCGAAGCATGATTCCTTTTAACGGTAAAATGGCACATTTGGTACTGGCGATCAATATCACCGATCGTTTGGAGTACATGAAGGCTTTGGAGGTACAGAACGAACGACTAAAGGAAATTGCCTGGATACAGTTGCACGTAGTAAGAGCGCCGCTGGCACGCATTATGGAGCATATAGAAGCTCTTGAAAGCTATGAATCTGATCAGACAGATCGAAGCCTGCTCCTTAAAGGTATCTTGTCCTCAGCGCATGATCTGGACGCTGTTATTAAAGATATCGTTCGGAAAGCTGAACAGATCTGAATAAGTTGATTTAGATTTCTTATTTTAATCCAATGCCTTTTTCCTCATGCTTAACATCATCCAAAGTGCGTATTACTAATTTCCTTGCAGTCTTAAGCTTATTAATCATTGTGTCCAATTGCACGGCGCAATCTCTTGATCCACTAAAAAGGGAGATTAACAAAATAATAGCCCAAAGCAAAGCCGAGGTCGGGGTGTCCATTATGGCTATCGAAGGACCCATGGCTTTGCATATTAACAATCACAAGCACTTTCCCTTGCAGAGTGTCTTTAAGTTTCACATCGCATTGGCAGTTCTGCATGAGGTGGATCAGGAGCGCTTAAACTTACATCAGGCGGTAATGATTTCCAAAAGAGACCTGCTGCCAGATACATGGAGTCCATTACGCGATAAGTATCCGGATGGCAACGTTCATGTACCTCTTTCGGAGATTCTTTCCTATACTGTTGCACAAAGCGATAACAACGGTTGTGATATTTTATTGAGACTCCTCGGCGGCACTGAGAAAGTTGACCATTATATCCGCCGTTTAGGAATCGAAGATTTTGCTATCGTGGTTAATGAGGAAGAAATGCATAACAGCTGGAATGCGCAGTTTAAAAACTGGACAACACCGGATGCATCTACGCAACTCCTTAAAATGTTCTTTGAAGGAAAGATCCTCGGTGCAGAGAGTTTTGATTTTCTCTGTAAGGTGCTGGTAAATACCAGCACCGGAGTTAACAGGTTAAAAGGGGAGTTGCCGACAGGAACACCAGTGGCACATAAAACGGGAACATCGGGTACGAATACTTCAGGTGTAACATCTGCAATTAATGATGTTGGCATTGTGACACAAACAAGTGGTAAGCATTATGCGATCAGCGTCTACGTAGCCAACTCCAGGGAGAAACCCGAACGTCTTGAGAAGATCATCTCAGATATTTCGAAGCTCACCTGGGACTATTTCGAATCCATGGAGGACTAAAGGAGCAGAATAGACTATTTAGAGGAAATGGTGCCCAAATGAGTCTCAAGGTTTTGAAAGTAGGTTTTCGGAGGTACTCCCGAAAATCTCCTGAAATCTTTTATGAAGTGATTGTCGTCATAATAGCCATGATCTAGTGCAACCTGCAGAAGATCCTTTGCCCCCGACGAATGTAAATCCAGGTATGCTTTCAGGAAGCGCCGGATAGATATGTATTCTTTTGGCGACATGCCTACATGCCTTTTAAAGTTCCGCTCCAGCCATTTATAATTTAGCCGAAGGGAATAATCATTCAGCAGTCCTTTGACACTCAACGTGTCGCGCTTTTCGATCGAGTGTAGAATGTCTGTCAGCAGTTCCGGATAGTAGTGACGATTCATCCGCTTGGCGAGCCATTCGGAAATCAATTGCATCCGGTCTATGGTCGAAGTTGTATCGTAGAACGCGTTGTTTAATTTCGCGAAACCGGCGCCCGCGATCTCTGAAAAATTAACGACCTGCTTCGTCGTGAAGTAATTCTCCTCCAGCCCGAACGAGCCAAAGAAAGTCATGGGATGGAAACGTATGACAAACATGTTCCGAAACGCTGTTGAAGACTCACAATAAACATTCTTCAGTATACCCCCGCAGAACCATGCATTTTCGACCAGACTGATTTCGCCGTCTACTATCAGACGGGTTCGTTCATTTCTTGCCCGCATAAAGGCAAGAACAGGATAGCCATCATTGAAAAATAGTTGTTTGCCAATGCAACGATCATTATCAAGCACATAGAAGCCCTCCACAAAAGGCTTCAGACGATCTGGAACTTCAAACCGGTTCATCTGTAAATGATCGGGACGGGCTAGATGTTTAAAAAAACTGATAGGCATTGTTCAAATATATCCATTTCACTGGCAAACAGAAATGTCGAAGTTATACTATCCGGCAGGTCCAGTCTTGATTAGTTTTGTAGAAAGAAGTACGCATAGTTATGATAATCAATAATAAGACAGATCTTGAGGGAATGATTCAGGTGAGCGAAGCTGTAGCGATTACGCTGAAGAAGATGCAGGAATATGCCCGCGCCGGAATGAGCACCAAGGAACTGGATGATTACGGAGGTGAGGTACTGGCTACCTTCGGTGCCCGGTCAGCTCCTTATCTCGTATACAGATTTCCCGGACATACCTGTATCAGTATCAACAACGAAATCTGTCACGGGATACCTTCAAGTGATAGAATTATTCAGAAAGGGGACCTGTTGAATATAGATGTGTCGGCAGAACTCAATGGCTACTGGTCAGATAACGGCGGGTCGATCATTGTGGAAGAGGATGTTCATGAAAAGAAGCATCTCATAGACACGTCTATAGCAATACTTAGAAATGCGATCACGGGCATCCACTCAGGGGTTAAGATCAACGAAATTGGCGGGATAATAGAAGCAGAAGCAAGGAGAAACGGCTACAAAGTAGTTAAGAACCTCGGCGGACATGGTATCGGCAGAGGCCTTCATGAGCAGCCGGATGCTATATTAAACTATAAAGACAGGCTTGATAAGAGGAGGTTCAGAAAGGATATGGTGGTCGCTATAGAAACCTTTATCACCACGAAGTCCACATGGGCGGTGGAACAGTCAGACGGGTTTACCATGCTCGGAGACAAAGGCGGCTTTGCAGTTCAGCATGAACATACCATTGTTGTAACCGACTCATTGCCGATTATCTTGACAGAGAAAAATGGAATACTTGCTTAATATTACTGCGACAGTTCAATCTCATATATTTTCGGCCAGAGTTTGCCCGTCACCATGATCTTTTTGGTATCAGGCTGATACGCAATTCCGTTTGTTTCAAGTGCATCAGGATAGATCTTCAGAACTTCCTTTCTGAGGTTGGTTAGGTCTAGCTTTCCTACCACCTGGCCCGTTGCCGGATCTATTTTGACTATGACGTCCTTCATCCACACATTAGCATATATAAACCCATCGATGTATTCCAGTTCATTTAAATGCTCGACTGCATACCCGTTTTCAGATACTGGTATCGTCTTAGTCGTTTGAAAGCTCTCCGGGTCGAGGTAGGTCAGAATATGAGAACCGTCGCTCATGATGATGAAATTCCCGTCCGTTGTTAAACCCCAGCCTTCTGTATTTTTGTATTGGTATTTCCCAATTTGATTAAACGACCTGGCATCATACACAAAGCATATCTGGTTCTGATATGTAAGCTGGAATAGCTTGTCGTTCAAGAAAACGATGCCTTCACCAAAATAAGCCTTTTTGTCTAGTCTTACTTTTTCTTCAATTTTTCCATTCTCCAGATTCAATATGCCTATCACAGACTCTGTCTGAGGTAAGTCTTCGGGTGATCCCGTGCTCTCATACAGTTTTCCCTGATGGAATACCAGCCCTTCAGTAAACGAAGATGTGCTATGCGAAAAGCTGTTAGTAACAGCATAATTAATGACCGGAGTCGACTTAACCGGCTCTTCTGTTTGACTTGAAGGATTACCGGTACAAGCGGAAATCAGAACTGAGAACGCAAATAGAATTTTTTTCATTAACACTATGTTGTGCAACCATCGAACAGTAGATTAAACCCCTAGCTGTTGAAGGTAATTAGTCAACTAAAGTACAAACATTAGACCGTTCAAGCTTATGTCCGTCCACCCTTTCTATGAACAATTACTTTCATATTAGTCGTAATTGCCCCCCTAAGTTGACGTTTTTACACGCCAACGAAGGGCAGAAGGGTTGTACTTTTAACACAAATTATAAGCAATATGGCAACACAAATCTTTGTAAACCTTCCTGTTGAAGACCTAAGCAAGTCCATGGAATTTTTTACTAAACAGGGATATAGCTTCAACCGGGAGTTTAGCGATGAGAAAGCAGCATGTATGGTAATAAGCGACACCATCTACGTCATTTTGCTGACGAAGGCTTTCTTTCAGACATTCACAAAAAAGCAGATTATAGATGCTCACCAAGCGGCGGAATGTTCCATTGCCTTATCAGCTGATAGCAAAGATGCAGTCAACGAAATGGTCGCCAAAGCCGAGGCCGCTGGTGCAACTATACCTAATGCCCCAAGCGACCACGGTTTCATGTATCAGCATAGCTTCGAAGATCTCGACGGACATCACTGGGAGTTTGTATGGATGAACGAGCCTTAAAATTCGCCGCGTATCTTCTCAATAGAATTTACTCAGACCAGACAGCAAGCTCGTATCCGTCAGGATCTCTGAATTGGAAGCGTCTGCCTCCGGGAAAACTGAAAATGTCCGTTACAATAGTGCCTCCGGCGCTAATCACCTTCTGTTTGGTCGCTTCGATATCTTTTGAGTACAGAACAACTAAGATGCTTCCGTTAATGGGTTGACCATAGGTGAAGCCTCCGTCAACATAGTCGCCTTCGAAAGCGGTGTACTCCGGTCCGTAATCCGTGAACTTCCATTCAAAACAACTGGAATAAAAATGTTTGGCTTCAGCCAGATCTTTCGATACAAACTCGATGTATTGTATCTGTTCATGTTTCAATTTTTGTGAATCAACTTCCGTCATGGTGCTTCAAGCATTTTGTTATACAAGAATAGGGTATTAAGCCCACTGAATCCAGGGGAAAATGAACAATTTAAGTAACTAGCCCCCTAAATCTCAACTGCCGGGATCACACCATAGAAGCGATTTGATATACCCTCCAGCCTGCTAACTTGGCTCATGTTACCTCCGATTCAGGCAACAACGACTAATCGAAGATTAAATGCTAATGTTGCCTTCAATAGAATCATCGAGGGTCTTGCCCATAATGGCTCCCGCTGCTTGTTTAATCATAGAAACAGCTGCACCATGCTTCGTATCCCAGTAATATCCTTTATGAGGCTCAACCTTTATAGCGGTAATTCTTGGATCATCAACCCCTTCCGTGAACCAGGTCTTTAATATCGGATTCCAAAGTTCCTTTATTTTTTGCATATCAAGTACGATTTTTGCCGAGCCGAACAGGGTCAGAAACTCCGAGTAGGATGAACCCTGGAATAATAACTGAACGGAAGGATCGATGGTGATTTCTTGGTTTTTGTTGCTATCACTCGCACTAAGGAACCATAGATTGCCTTCCTCATCAATGTCCTGAACAGACATCGGCCTGGTGGCAAAAGCATCTCCTTTCTTGAAATCAGTACAAAAAAAGCATGAGCTATCTTTTGCCATGTTCTTTATGCGAGCTTTCGCTTCTGCACCCTGTAGGTCTTCATGGTTTTTCTCCTCTTGTTGTTTATTAATGCTATCCATATTTTTCAGATTAGTGGTTTATTTGTAGCTGTACTAAGCTAGAACACTAAACCGCTTTTACTGTTTTGATGTTGGTAATCAGAAGATTGTTAAGGCGATTTAGGCTCGATGCCTTCAGTTAAAAACCAATCAATATTGACCGAAGGAGCTACCGGGACTCCTGATCATCGTTTACCTTGCTCTCGCTAAGATGATTCTTTGTGTACGTCCCACTTATTGCTACATTTTAGTCAAATAAAAAAGGAGCCATCGATAATTGATCAAATAACCATAGCTTTAATAATACCTGAACCAGAATTAATAATTGAGTTATGCTTGATATTGTAATTGAAGCCAGAAGCGCTGAGATTAGTAAGGGGATGAGCGTTAATCGAATTCTTCCCTTCCGCCTTCGCAGAATGATTGGTCCATTTATATTCATGGATCATGCAGGTCCGGTTGACGATGTGATTTTACCCGTGTCGAATATGGATGTACTCCCGCACCCCCATATAGGCCTTTCTACTGTCAGCTATCTGTTTGGGGGACAGGTGATGCATCGCGATAGTCTGGGTGTAGAACAGATCATCCGGCCGGGAGAAGTAAACTGGATGACTGCAGGGAGTGGAATTGCACACTCTGAGCGGTTTGAAGATCCTTCAGCACTCGCGGGTGGACTTGAGATGATACAAACCTGGGTGGCTCTTCCTGAAAAGGATGAAGAAGCTGCGCCTTCTTTTAATAACTACTCGCCGGAGCAGCTCCCGATATTTACTGAAAAGGGTGTGTGGATGCGACTGATCGCCGGCGACGCTTATGGATTGCGAAACGATGTCAAAACTGCTTCGCCCTTATTTTATCTGCACGTTGTCTTACAGCGTGGTGCCAGGTTCGGACTCCCGCAGGAACACTCAGAACGAGGTTTTTATATCGTCAAAGGAAGTATAGAGATGTCAGGCATAACCTATGGCCCCGGTAAGATGCTGGTCTTCAGCAAAGGAGTTGATCCTTTGATCATCGCCAAAGAAGACACCACGCTGATGCTTTTAGGGGGCGAGCCCTTAGGCGAACGCTTTATCTGGTGGAACTTTGTCTCTTCAAGAAAGGAACGTATCGAGCAAGCCAAAGAGGATTGGAAACAGGGGAAAATTATCCTTCCTCCTAACGACAATAAAGAGTTTATTCCACTACCGGAAGATAGATCAAGGCCAGGAGGAAGTGCGCCCAGACCAGAACTCCTTTCGTAGTGGTGATTTTACACCCTGAACAGCAATCCTAGAACGAAGCCAAATCAGAGTGTACCTGCTATTCCCGATTGGATTAATCGAATGAGCGTCTAAATGCTAGAGGTGATAGATCAGTTTTTGACTTGAACAACCTGCTGAACGATTGTGAATGTTCAAAACCTAGTTCGTATGCTATCTGTGAAACAGACAGCGTAGTAGCCGAGAGCCTTTCTTTTGCCTTTTCAATAAGTGTATTCTGTATATGCTGTTGTGCACTTTGCCCGGTCAAAGAACGCAGCATATCACTCAGATAACCAGGGGAAAGGTATAATTGCTCATAGAGATATTGAACCGTTGGAATTCCCTGGACTGATAATTTTTCATTGCTAAAACAATTATCTAATATTCCTTCGAGCCTTTGCAGAAGCTCATTGTTGATGGCTTTATGCGTGATAAACTGCCGCTTATAAAAACGATTGCTGTAATTCAATAATGATTCCAGTTGAGAAACGATCACATCCTGGCTAAAATCATCTATCCTGCTTTGTAGTTCGTCATCAATATTCTTAAAAATATGGATGATGGTTTCCTTTTCTTTATAGGAAAGGTGCAGGGCCTCGTTAGCCGAATAAGAAAAGAAGCCATAGTGTTTGATCTTTTTTGCCAGGGGATATGATAACAGAAAATCTGGATGAACGATCAATGTATAGCCCGAATGGTCTCCATTATTTTCGCTATTGGCGCTTAACTGGTTCGGAGGGACAAAAACAAGCCACCTTCGTCAAAATCATAGTAGTGCTGACCATATTTCAATTTACCGCTAAGGAAACTCGGCAAGCCAGTGCTGTCTAATGTATTATCATTATTATCGATCAGGTTTATAAGCGGATGCAAGGGCTGTGGCAACCCCAGCATACGGTGGAGATCAGATAAGGAATTAAAGTTATAAGGAACACCAGCGTCTCTTTTCATTTCATATATTATTAGCAGCACTTGCTTACCACGGAATTTCACCTGTTTCAGGGTTATTATCTTCGCAGAAAAACTTGCCCGTTGGCCCGTAATTGCCAATCAGAGTGTATTTAAGGATCTGATGTGCCGCAGTTTCAACGTACTCGTTCCAAAATGGCGGTTGAAATCGGTTGCCGTAGATGGAGGACTAACCGCATTCACCTTAACAGTGGTATTCCGCAATTCGAAGGCCAGATTGATAGTGTACATATTCAAGGCAGACTTCGACGACTGATAAACAACTCCTTTTTTGGTGTAATATTTATACGTCGGATCGCTATGGAGGGTAAGCGAACCCTGGCTGGAACTTACATTCACAATACGATTGGTAGATGCCGAACGAAACTTCTAACCCAATCGCGGAATTTTGTAACGTTATCGAGGTTGATGAAATCGGCTATATTGGACTTGCATGAGAATTGCGCACAGCAGACTTCTGATAGGGTGCAATCTTAATGATTATTCCTATTGTTACAGCTCGATAAAACAATGAGATTACGAATTTATTTACCAGGAGCGAAAAATTAAAGTATTAAATTTAAGAAAATGAACTAACCCTATACCGGAATATAGCAATGAGGATTTGTCCCGATTTTTAGATCTCGATTGTCTTATAGGCTGGAAAGACAAATAAAATAAAATGAAAGAAATGAAAGAATTCTTATTACTAATCCGTGAAAATGCCGATTATGGGAACGTATCAGTTCAGGATATGCAGGCGGACATTCAGGCACACATAGAGTGGGTGGAAACATTGGTAGCCAGTGGAAATTTCAGGGAGGGCAACCCCTTGGAAGCAAAAGGGATTACTTTAAAAAATGGCCTTGTTACAGACGGTCCTTATGTAGAAATGAAGGAATGTATCAGTGGATACTATATCCTATTAGCAGATTCATTAGAACAGGCAACAATACGGGTAAAAGATTGTCCGGATTTTAGAACGGGTGCTACACTGGAACTCCGTGAAATCATCAACACGGATGAATAGAGATCCCCAACAAGGTATCAATGCATTGACAGGTTATCTTTTCAGGGAATATCATGGGAAGATGGTTTCTCTATTATCTTCGAAATTTGGTTACGATCAAATAGATAACGTATTGGACGCCCTGCAGGAATCCTTTGAGGCCGCCTTGAAAACATGGAAGTTTTCCGGTGTTCCCGAGAAGCCTGTTGCTTGGTTATGTAGAGTTGCAGGCAACAACCTCCTTAACAGAATTAAACGATCGAATCTTTCCCATGCTTATCTTTCTCAACTCCCAACTGGGGAGGAAATTACCTTGCCTTATGATGAAGTTGAAGCAGAAGACAGTTTATTAAAATTACTTGTCTTTTTTTCTAAGGCAAACTTTACCGAAAGGAATAAGCTTGTCATTTCGCTTTACTTTCTCTGCGGATTCAATTACTCTGAAATCGCGAATGCTCTGCTGCTGAAAACAGAAACCGTGAAAAAAACCATTTTGAGGGGTAGAGAAACGATAAAGGAATTTTCTTGCAGGTATGAGCATTTCCAAGTCCAATCTATTGATGACCCGGCCCACCTGTTGCGAGTACTCTATCTACTCTTTAACGAGGGCCACAAAAGTTCGCAAAAAAATGGCAGCATCAATAATGGGCTCTGCTTTGAGGCCATGAGATTGGCTACGCTGGTACACCGCCGTCAACCTGATGATGGAAAAACCAATTCATTGTTGGCGATAATGTTCTTTCATTCCTCCAGATTTCCTGCCAGGACAGCTGGTGACTCATGGATTTCACTAGAGGTGCAAGATCGGAGCCTTTGGAACAGCGAACTTATTTCAGCCGGATTCCGGCATTTACGAATAGCGAAAAATAACCTTAGTTTTCTAGAGAAATACTATATCGAGGCATTGATCTCCTCAGTTCATTGTAGCTCGGAAACGTACGAAAAAACCGATTGGAAAATGATCACCTATCTGTATCGACAGCTTGAGCATCTGGAACCTTATTCCATTTCGGTAACCTTGAACCGTATCCTTGCAGAAAGTCACTATCAGGACTTAACAGGTTTACTGAGGGAACTAAGCCTTATGGAGAAACAGGTAGGCAGTGAACTAGCATTTTTTTATTATGCTGCCAGAGCACATTGCTATACTAAGCTTGAAAGCTGGAACCTAGCCTTGGAAAACTATCAACGATCGTTGCTTTATGCCAAAAACAAAACAGACTGTAACTTCATTAACCGGAAAATTGAGTTGATCAGCTCGTGCAATGATTGATATTAATCTTCGTCTATCCATCAACCTTGTACCGGATAGTTTTACGAGATCTTATTCCTAATGACGAGCCAATTTATTAAGCGGAGGCTGCAATGTTAGGAGAGCCAGTTCGCGATGTTTTTGCCCCCAGGAAATCATCGCATCGATGATGCCTATCATGTTTTTACCAGAGTCTGTTAATTTATATTCAATCAATGAATTTGTTTCTAACCGTTCTACAATGCCATTTATTTCCAGTTCCTTCAGTTCTTTGGATAGCATTTTTGGCGTAATCCTCTCAATTTAGTGAGTAAATCCTTAAAACGAGCGTTGCCGCGAAGAAGACTGGCGATAATGGGCAATTTCCATTTACCGTTGACCACATTCAATGTATCCATTAAAGCGAGAACATAACTGCGAGGACATTCTTCAACGTTCGTATTTATAATTTCTTCAAAACTCTTCATCACTTTCTAAATGTAGTATACAAAAGTATAGTGTTATTTACCTTTCCCGAAGCCACATACTCCTATTCACTTCTTTAAGTTTGCCTCCATAAAAATTTATAAAATATAATTCTTATGATTTTAGTAGCGGGAGCAACAGGTCAGTTCGGCAGCAAAGTAGTCGAATATTTATTGAAAAAGGAGACCCAACCGTCGGAGATTGCGGTATTGGTACGAGATATAGAAAAAGCCAGACAATTTGAAGAGCAAGGTATAAAAGTGAATGTTGGTGATTATCTCAATGAAGAGTCGTTGCTCAAGGCCATGCGGGGTGTAGATAAATTACTGCTAGTATCAAGTAACGATAAACAAGCTTATAGTAACCGTACAACGCAGCATCTCTTGGTCATCAGAGCAGCTAAAATGGTAGGTATAAAACATATTGTTTATACTTCGTTTATAAGAAATTCCGGTTTTGAAAGATCATCCATTTCTGCATTTCAGCAATCACACGTCGATACAGAAGATTTTTTGAAAGATAGCGGAATCACATATACGATACTTCAAAATGGTATTTACTTTGAAATGATTCCCGTTTTTGTAGGAGCTGATGTCGCTGAAAAAGCAACAATCCTGTTTCCTGCAGCAAATGGAAATGCAAGCTATGTACTGCGTGAAGAACTGGCGGAAGCTGCTGCTTATGTTTTAACGTCGCAAGGTCACGACAACAAGATATATCCTCTAACTAACAATGAGTCGGTAAACTTCCGGGAAATCGCAAATTCAATAGGAAAAGCCATTGAAAAAGAAGTAAACTATATATCGCCTTCGTCATCCGAATTTGAAGCAACTCTTACACAGGCCGGTGTTCCGGAAATGTATATCACTGCGCTGACGATGTGGGCGTCGGCTCACGAACAAGGTGCACTTGATCAGAGAAATAACATATTAGAAAAATTTTTAACCAGAAAGCCTACTTCATTGCAGCAATTTATTGATCGTGTGTACCAGGAACAGCCTTGATAGGAGATAGGTTCCTGAAAAGTAAAGATATTTGGCACCTACTAATCAACAGTTTGAAACGCCTTAACCTGCTTATTCATAGATAAGTAATCAGGAGGAAAGCTACCAACCATTGCGTGGAAATAAAAAAGGGACAAGTCAGAAGAATTCTGTCTTGTCCCTTTTTGTGATCCCGCTGGGATTCGAACCCAGGACCACTACATTAAAAGTGTAATGCTCTACCAGCTGAGCTACGGAATCATTCCCTTGATTGGGTGTGCAAAGGTAGAAAAAAATGAGAAAAAACTACATTTCAGTTCAAATAAATTCCACATTTATTCTCCGTTTCAAATAACCCCCTGATTTTCAGAGAGAAAAAATCACGCATTAATATGCGAGATTCACCAAAGTTCTTCCGGTCATCTGGCCGTTCAGTATTTGCCCAATACATTTGGGGAGTTCCTCAAGGCCAATTTCGTTTACCAACGTCTCCAAACCTTCAGGTTTCCATTCGTTCGCCAGTGATTCCCAGATGGCAGGGCGGCTCTCCAGGGGCAGGTTCACTGAATCGATGCCCGCCAGGTGTATACCCTTAACGATGAAAGGGAAGATGGTTAATGGAAGATCTGTGCCGTTAACCAGGCCACACGCCGTAACAATCCCGCCATAGCTTAAACTTCTTAGCATAGTACTGAGAACAGTTCCACCAACAGTGTCCACTGCGGCCGCAAACCGACTGCGCAGGAGTGGTCTGCCTGACGAGTCCTCCATTTCCGATCTCTGAATAATCTCTTTCGCTCCCAGACTCTTCAGAAAAGCAGCCGAATCTTTTCCGCTGATCGCGGCAACCTGGTAACCCAAACCGCTTAATATGCTTACTGCGACAGAGCCGACACCACCGCTTGCTCCTGATACGGCAATGAGTCCATCCTCAGGCTTGATGCCATGCTTCAGGACGGCGTCAACGGAGAGACCTGCAGTAAAACCCGCGGTTCCGTAAATCATGCTTTCGCGCAAAGTTAAACCGGACGGAAGCTTTACAATCCAGTTCGCCGGCACTCGTACGTAGCCCCCGAAGCCGCCGCTGGTATTCATTCCCAGATCAAAGCCGGTAACAATCACTTCATCACCTGCTTTCCAGTCTGGAGAATCTGATTCTTCAACAATGCCGGCTACATCTATTCCCGGCGTATGGGGGTAGGCCTTGGTAATAGCTTTATTTCCACTGGCCGACATCGCATCTTTATAGTTCAGTGAGGAGTACAGAACCTTGATCAGCACTTCTCCCTCGGGCAGATCATCGGTACTGCGGGTCACAACAGACATCTTAAAGTTGCCGTTCACTTCTTCTACCTCAAGGGCTTTAAATAATTTAGACATATATATCAATTTGTATGAATCATGATCATCCTACTTAATGGCATACCATCTGTGATCGTAGCTATCCAGCCGAATGTTTATTTTAGAATTTTTTGGATTAACGTTTGTGGCGTTCAGAATGCCTTCGAGACTTTTGCCCTTCTCGACTTCGGTGTTTATGGAAGTCTCCACGGCATTCGGACTGAAGTTATGAATGGCAATCATCTCGCGGTTTCTATAAGTGTATTTAATAGCGAGAACATGTCTGGAGCCGGTATTCAATACTTTCCAATTGCCAAGACTGATCTCCGGATGTCCTTTTCTCAATTCGATAAGCTTCCTGGTAAAGTTAAGAAGAGACCCCTCTGATTTTTCCTGTAAGGCTACATTGACCTGTTTATAGCTGTAAACTCCCGTGTCGATCACATTCCGGAAGACCTTACCTGCGCTTGAGAAACCTGCCTGTGCGGAAGAAGACCACTGCATAGGCGTACGTACCGCAAGCCGTTCTTTCAGCTGCTGGTCGTCACCCATACCGATCTCCTCACCATACCGGATCACAGGGGTACCGGGTAGCGAGAAAAGTAGGCTATAGGCTAGCTCAAGTTGTTGTTTGTTATTCGAAAACATAGGAGCGAGCCTTCTTCGGATACCGCGTTCATACAGGATCATCCCTGAATCGGGCGCAAACTTGGAAAATACAAGTTCCTGCTTTTTCGGCGACAGTCTTCCGAGATCTATTTCATCATGATTGCGAAGAAAATAGGCCCATTGTGCTGTCCCCGGCTTCTCTTTGGTGTCTTCAAGTACCTTCACAAAATCCTTTACATCTCCGGAGGCAAATGCATAGAAGAGGAACTGGTTGCCGAAAAAGTTAAACATCATCTGCAGACGCTCGCCTTTCTCGCCGAAATATTCGATGTTCTTTTCAGGTTCTACATTCGCTTCTCCCAGAAGCAGCGCATCCGGTTTGATCGCCTTCACTGCTTTTCTGATTTCAGTCAGGAACTCCACCTTGTTCTTCGGATCCTCGGCACCTGTCTTGGGCAGATCAACAATGAACGGAACGGCGTCGAGCCTGTAACCATCAAGTCCCTGCTTCAGCCAGTAACGCAGTACCTTCTTCATCTCTGCCTGCACGTCCGGGTTCTCGATGTTCAGATCGGGTTGGAAGGTATAGAACCGGTGAAAATAATAGTGCTTTGCCTGGTCGTCATAGGTCCAGGTTTCCTTCTCCACACCAGGAAATCCCATGCCTTTGTTCCAGTCCCTGGGACGCTCTTTTGACCATACATAATAGGGGAAGTAGCGTGATGTCGTGTCTTTTATTGCCTGCTGGAACCAGGGGTGGCTTACGGAGGTATGGTTTAAAACCAGGTCCATAATGACCTTTATTTTCCTTTTTTTCGCTTCTGCGATAAACTGGTCGAAGTCGTTCTGATCGCCAAGTCGTTCGTCGATAGCATAGTAGTCTGCTACATCGTAGCCATCATCTTTGTCGGGGGTAGGTTGAAACGGTGACAGCCAGATAACATCTACGCCCAGCCATTTCAAGTAATCAAGCTTCTGGATCAGGCCCTGAATATCGCCCACACCATCGCCGTCGCTGTCTTTGTAGGAATCTATATCGACGTTGTAAATGGTACTGGTTTTGTACCAGGGGACCTCATCGGTTTGTACTGGTTGTACAGGTTTGTTCCGGCAAGCCGTGATAAGTAGCAGACTCAATAAGGGGAGGAGTAAGGGAGATCTTTTCATAGTGATGCTTACTCGTTTAACCCTGAACCACACCAAAATGTTTAGGAGCTATTTCGTAACTGCTCCAATATCCGGGCTCTCTGGTCGAATTCCTGCGCAACAAGAGTGTCCATCAAGCCTTACATGTGAAATTATAAGATATACAGTCTTTTATGAATGAGCATGTACACGATGTGCTGCCGTTGTAAAGGCACGCATCAGCAAATTGCCAACCATACAAATTCCCAGAAGAAAGTAAAGGATGCATAACCCAGCGATGTTGTTTTGTTTCGTTTCCATAACCTTCATTGTTTTATGCTAAGGTCGCCTCAATCGCCTTGGTAAACATTGACGGTCGTCACGTTTTATAAAGACACTGGTCAGGGTCAGTATCCTGTAAACAAAAAAGGAGCGCCCCGCAGGGCACTCCTTTCTAAATCATGATAAGCCGGGAAATTTATCTCCAACCGCCACCCAATGCCTTGTATAGAGAGATCTGGTTGAGAGCCTGCTGTTTCTTCGCTTCAACTTCATTCAACTCCGCATCCAGCACACCACGCTGCGTCGTGATGATGTCCAGATAAGTCGCTCTTCCCGCGAGGAACAAGTCGTTTGCCGCAGCAACGGAAGCATTCAACGCTTTTACTTCATCAGATATGAAAGACCTTTTCTTATGAATGAAAGATCGTGTTTTCAGCGCATCCTGCACTTCCTTATAGGCTGCCAGCACGGTCTTCTCGTACTCCTGAAAAGCAATGCCGTATGCGGCCTTGTAGCTTTCATATTCAGCACGTATGCGGTGCTGATTAAACAGGGGAGCAGTGATGCCTCCAAGCAGTCCGTAGGCAAGCGACTTTTCAGGGGTAAAAAGCTTATCCAGGTGGAAGGATTGCAGTCCCACATGCGGCGCCAGCACAAGGGCCGGCAGAAAAGAGGCCTGTGCGGCCTTGATCTCCTTGTTTGACGCGATCAACTCCAAGCCTGCCTGCCGTATATCCGGGCGCAAAGCGATCATCTGCAGGGGAGTCCCGCTGTCCAGGGAATCCAAATAGATGAACTGCTCCAGGCCGCGCTCATTCAAGCCTATAGGGCCATCAAAGCGTCCGGTTAGAAAATGCAGGTGATTTTCCATGAGGCTAATCTGCTGCAGTACTTCCTGCTCCTTCGCTCTGGAGTTTGCCAGCACCGCTTTGAACTGCTGCACGCCGAGCTCTGTTGCCATACCCGCTTCTTTCTGCACCTCAATGATCTGAAGACCTCTCTGCTGAAGCTCCATGTTCTTCTTCAGGATTGCAAGTTCCTCCTGCAGGGTAAGCAGCTCATAGTAAGTGCCCGCCACGTTGCTGATCAGCTCTGTTTGCACGAGCTTTCTGCCCTCATAAGACGCCAGAAACTTGTTCAAGGCTGCCTTTTTCCGGTTCTTCAGCTTTCCCCAGAGGTCAATTTCCCATGATGTGCGCAGGCCTACGAAATAATCAGGGAGAGGGTCCGGAAGACGTTCATCTTCCGTCAGATTATCAGAGAAGTTGGTATCATAGTTTCCAATCCCGTCCATCGTGTAAAAGCCGTAACGGCGCAGACCGGCTTCAACCGCCACATCTACGTTGGGCAGTGCGGCGCCTTTACGCATCCTCAGCGTTGCTTTCGCCATCTCGATGTTGTGCAGGGCCTGTTGCATGTCGGTATTGTTGACCAGGGCCGAGTCAATCAGACTGATCAGATGTTCGTCCTTGAAGAAGGTCTTCCACTCCGTCTGTGCAATTGTTGTTGTATCCGTACTCTGACTGAAGGTCGCGGGCACATTCCGATGTTCATACTCCGGAAGCTCACGTTTTGAAGCACATCCGCTGATCAGGAGCATCAATGCGATGCACGCCACTACTTCCGGCTTCAGCGTCTTCTTTCCGGCTGCTTTCTTTTTCTTCTGCAGGGAGGAGAAAAGGACGTAGAGGCCCGGGATTACAATCACACCTACAATGGTACCGATCACCATCCCACCGACAGCTGCTGTTCCTATTGAACGGTTTCCAAGTGCACCGGCTCCCGTGGCAATCATCAAAGGCACCAGTCCCGCTGCAAATGCGAAAGAGGTCATCAGAATTGGGCGCAGACGTACCACCGAACCTTCAATGGCGGCTTCCAGATAGCTCATGCCTCTTTGCTGCTTGATGATGGCGTACTCCACAATCAGGATCGCATTCTTCCCGAGCAAGCCAATGAGCATGATCAATGCCACCTGCGCATAGATGTTGTTTTCCAGTCCGAATACACTCAGGAACAGGAAGGCACCGAATACACCTGATGGCAGACACAGCAATACCGGTAGCGGCAGCAGGAAGCTTTCGTATTGCGCCGCCAGGATCAGGTACACGAACAATAAACAGAGCGCAAAGATATAGAGGGCCTGATTACCCGACAGGATCTGCTCCCTTGTCATACCCGACCACTCGATCTCGTAGCCCGGAGGCAGGCTTTCTGCAACCTTCTCTACGGCTTTGATAACCTGTCCGCTGCTGTAACCCGCCGCCGCATCACCGTTCAGCATCGCCGAAGAGAACATATTGTAGCGGGTGATCTGCTCCGGACCGTATACGCGCTCCATGGTAATGAACGAGGAGAACGGAAGCATTTCTCCCTGTTCGTTCTTGATGAACAGGTTCAACACATCTTCAGGCTTCTCCCTGTAATTCGGTCCTGCCTGCACCATCACCTTGTACATCTGCCCGTAACGGATAAAGTTGGTGGCATAAAAGCTTCCCATCAGCGTCTGCAGGGTATTCATCGCGTTCTCTACCGAAATTCCCTTTTTAGCTGCCAGATCGTAATCCACCTTCAGCAGGTACTGCGGGAAGCTGACGTCGAACGAACTGAATACATTGCCTACTTCCGGAGTAGCCCTCAGGTCGTCCATGAACTTGTTTAGCACTTCGGAGGTCTTGTTCAGATCGTCATTTCCGCTTTTATCCAGCAAACGCATTTCTACCCCTGCGGAGTTTCCGAAACCGGGGACAGTAGGAGGAGGGAAGAACTCAATTTCTGCATCCATGATATGAGCAGTGGCTTTTTTAAGCTCAGCAATCATGTCGGTAACAGATTGTTCCCTGTCTTTCCATCCCACCAGGTTGATCATACCCATGCCGTATGAGGCACCGGACACTTCATTCACCAGACTGTAACCTGCAAGGGTCGACACGGTCTCGACCGACTGCATCTTCCGGCTGATCGCGTCAATTTCGTTCAAGACAGCTTCTGTCCGGTCCACAGTTGCTCCCGGTGGCGTTGTGACGTTCACGTAGATCATACCCTGATCCTCCGTAGGAATAAATCCGGAGGGAAGGATACTACTCATTCCCCACGTAGCCACGAAAAAGGCGATCAGTAAGCCGAAGGTCAATACGCGCCGGCCTGCTATGCGTGTCAGGAGCCTGTGGTAGCCACCCGACATTCTGTTGTATCCATGATTAAACCTCGCGAAAAAGCGGGCCAGCCAACCTTTTGCTGCAGGCTTGTCGTGCGGAGAACGCAGAATAATCGCACAAAGGGCGGGGGTAAGCGTCAACGCGTTGATCCCCGAGATGATAATAGCCGAAGCAAGTGTCAGCGAGAACTGACGGTAGAAGATGCCCACTGGACCTGAAAGGAAGGCCACGGGTATGAATACCGCCGACATAACCAGGGTGATAGCCACAACCGGCTTTCCTACTTCTTTCATAGCCGCTACAGTAGCCTCCATAGGCTGAAGGTGTTCTTCTTCCATTTTGGAGTAGACGGCCTCCACCACCACAATGGCATTATCCACCACAATCCCGATGGCCAGCACCAACGCAAACAGCGTCAAAAGGTTGATAGAGAAACCGAGCATCTGCATAAAGAAGAGGGCACCGATCAAACAAACCGGCACGGCAAGTGCCGGAACGAGCGTTGCACGGAAGTCCTGCAGGAAGAGGAATACCACAATGAACACGAGGATAAAGGCTTCCAGAAGCGTAACCAACACGCTGGAAATAGACGCATCCAGAAAGCGTGATACATCATAACCCATCGTGTATTTCATGCCCGGAGGGAAGGAGCTATCCTTCAACTCGGCCATACGTTCTTTTACGTTCTCAATTACTTGCTGAGCGTTTGACCCGGGTAGCTGTTTCAGCATAATGGAAGCAGAAGGCCGCCCGTCTGTCTTCGATACCATCTCGTAATCCAGAGAGCCAAATTCGACGTCGGCGATGTCATTGATGCGGATAATGGAGCCATCGGCATTTGCCCGGATCGGTATGTTCTTGTATTCTTCGGCACTGGAAAACTTACCGGGGTAGCGCAATACGTATTGCTGCATGTTTACCGACTTGTCTGAACCGATTCCTGTCTGCCCTGGCGCTGCTTCCACATTTTGCTTCCTGAGCGCAGCGATCACATCATCGCTCGAGATGTCGTACGCAGCCATCCGGTCGGGCTTCAGCCAAACGCGCATGGCGTAATCCCGCAGTCCCATAATTTGGGCGAAACCTACACCTTCAATACGCTTCAGTTCCTTCAAGATGTTGATATCCGTGAAGTTATAGATAAAGCGCTCGTCGGCGGTCTCATCGTCGCTGTAAACATTGAGGTACATCAGCATACTGTTTACCTCTTTCTCCGTCGTTACTCCGGCCTTGATCACTTCCTCGGGAAGTTCGTCAAGCACGGTGGTTACTCTGTTCTGAACGTTTACTGCCGCAATATCCGGATCTGTGCCTACCTTGAAGAAAACCTGGATCAGCGTCGTTCCGTTATTGGTGGAAACGGAGTTCATATAGGTCATACCGGCCACGCCGTTGATCGCACGTTCAAGTGGAATGGCTACAGCATTGGTACTTACTTCTGCATTCGCTCCGGTATAATTTGCCGTTACAACAACGGATGGGGGTACGATGTCCGGGAACTGCGTGATCGGCAAAGTAAACAGCGCCAGCAGTCCCAACAAGGTTATAAAAAGGGATATGACCAGTGATAACACCGGTCGCTTGATAAATTTCTCGAACATGGTTTATTTCTTTGCTAATCGGCCTGCCTCAGTTAAGTTCATTGCTTTGGGGGCAATCTGCACCCCGTCACGCAGGCTCTGTGTTCCTTCAAATACGACTTTGTCTTCCTTGTTCAGTCCTGAGTTGATCGTATAGTAGTGACCCACACGCTGCCCTGCATTGAATGGCGTCATTTTTACTTTATTATCTGCTGATACCACATAGACGTAGGTGCGGTCCTGAATTTCAAACACAGATTTTTGATGAACGGCCAGTATTTCTCCGGTCTCCACCGGAACGCTGATTTTACCTGATGCTCCATGTTTCAGGAGGCCATCCGGATTAGGGAATTTGGCTTTCAAGGATATGGTACCTGTCTGACTTGCAAATTCGCTTTCAGCGAAGGCGGCTGTTCCCGCGAAAGGATAGGTTTCCCCGTTGACCAGGCTGAGTTTCACTTCTTTCCTGAAGTTGTCTTTGCTATAGCCTGCACCCCGGGCAATGTCGAGATATTCTTTTTCCGAGATGGAGAAGTAGACGTTCACGGAACTGAGATCCGAAACGCTGGTGAGCAGCGATCCCTCTGCTAGTAAACTACCGGCCTTCAGTGGAATCCGGTCAATCCTTCCGCTGAAAGGTGCCCTGACGAGTGTATATGACAATCTTGACTTGGCATATTGCAGGGCCGATCTGGCTTCTGCAACTTTGGATTGTGCTGCTTTCAACTTGGCTGCGGCCAGATCCAGATCAGTCTTCGAAACGATATTGTTCTTGACCAGTGTCTGCGTCCGCTGTTTTTCCAGCTCTACGGTTTTTGCATCCGCAATCGCATTGTTCAATACAGCCTCTGCTTTACTCAGGTCGGCTTTATATTCCTCGTCATTAATCTTAAACAAAACCTGTCCCGCTTTGACCTGCGAACCTTCATCGACGTAGATCTTTTCGAGAAACCCACTCAGTCTGGAACGCACTTCAACGTTTTTCGATGCCTGTATGTCGGCGACATACTCGTTGTAGATCACGGTGTCGAGCACGCTGACCTGTGCCACGGGTACGGAACGTGGGCTGTTCGTTGCCGAGGTATTCTTGCTTTCTGCAGAGCAGGCCATAAAAGCCAGGGAAACAAAAGAGGCAAAGTAAGCTATGGGATTTACTTTCATCATGTCATAAGGTGTTTAGGACGTATGTACATCCGGTTTGAAGTGTATAGTTTGAAGTTTGTTTTAAATGCTCTACATGCTGAATGATCATTCAGCAGCATAGGCTAACCATGTGAAAGCCATGGATAGCCGGATAAATGAAAGAGCCTGGCTTATGTGATGGCACAAGCGGATTTATTGCGCGTAAAATCTACGGGCAAGCTGTGCAAAGCCTGGTCTGTCAGTATAGATGGGTGTATTAAAAGGGTTTTAGCCTGAAGAGATAGGAATAGTATCCAGGCAAACAGAAACTTTTATTCTGATAAAGCGGATGGCTGACCTTTATCGTCCTCCCGATCGCTTTAAAGATGAAAATCAGTAGAAAAAATAACAGAATAGGGGCAACAAAGGTGCCGGTTTGAAAGACCCTGTATTTCTCGTTCGGGATTTCAATGTCATTTCCGTGATGTTTCATCGGAATGTCCATTAGATCGTCCAATAAGAACTCGATAATTGAATCACCCGCAAACATATACTGCTTTTCAGAAGGCGAACCAGCGCCAGCCTCGTAAACAGTGATGTTCAGATACGCAAAAAGCGACAAGAAGTGAAACAATTTGATGATCATTCTGGGGCAAAGATATACGAATACCCATTTCATCAAAATCCTGAATCAGTTTTGTGACATGATATCGAGCTACGTAACATCTTTTTTATAGTGTTTGTGCTAATTTTGCAACATGCAGCCTGCCTCAGCTCCGATTCGTAAGATTATCCATATCGACATGGATGCCTTCTATGCGTCTGTGGAGCAGCGCGACAATCCCCAGCTTCGCGGAAAGCCGATCGTCGTTGGCGGCTCACCTGAGGGACGTGGCGGCGTAGTGGCAACGGCGAGCTACGAGGCCCGCAAGTTTGGTATCCGCTCGGCCATGTCGAGCAAACAAGCTTACCAGCTGTGCAGGCATGCCATATTCGTGCGTCCCCGCTTCGAGGTTTACAAAGAGGTTTCTGCTCATCTGCGGGACATCTTCCGAAGGTATACCGACCTGATCGAGCCTTTGTCGCTCGATGAAGCCTATCTCGACGTCAGCACGGACAAGCTTAACATTGGCTCTGCCCTGGAGATTGCGCAACAGATCAAACAAGCGATTCGTGATGAGCTGAACCTTACCGCTTCGGCTGGTGTATCGATCAATAAGTTTGTTGCGAAGATCGCTTCCGATATCAATAAACCTGACGGCTTGAAATTTATCGGTCCCTCGTCTATAGAGCGTTTCATGGAGTCGCTGCCCGTGGAAAAGTTTCATGGAGTAGGGAAGGTCACGGCCGCAAAGATGAAAAGCATGGGCTTCTTTACTGGGGCCGACCTCAAGAAGCTCTCTGAGCAGGAGCTCATCAGGCACTTCGGGAAGAGCGGTACCTTTTACTACCATATTGTAAGAGGGGTCGACAACCGCCCGGTGCAGCCCCACCGCGAAACCAAGTCTTTAGGTGCAGAAGATACCTTTGGTCAGGACCTTGTCTCTCTGGATGATATGGCCGCCGAACTGCTCAAGATCGCCGAACTGGTGCAAAGTCGTTTGTTGAAAAAGAACCTGAAAGGACGAACTGTTACACTCAAAGTGAAATTCAGCGATTTCAGGCAGATCACACGCAGTCAGTCGCTGCAGACAGGGATCAATGATGCGCAGGCGATCTATTCCATCGCCACCCGCCTCCTGGAAGGCAGTATCGACGAAGATCAGCGGGTACGCCTGCTGGGCATCTCGCTCTCTAACTTCAACGAGCCCGATCTGCCCCGGCATGCTGAAAGCGGACAGCTGCGCTTGTTCCCTTAATTCGTACCGCGCAGTTCCTCATGTTTCCACTTGCTCTTCGGTTCGAAGTAGTTCCAGAGGTAAGCCGACACCTTCCTGATCAAGGCCTGGCCCTCGTTACTCCGGTCCCAGCTCTGATCGGTATTATCTTTTGTCCCCACATAAAACACATAATCTCCTGAAGGCGCGTTCACCAGCACAACTTCAGAACGGGAAGCGTCTACAGCGCCGCTTTTGGCTGCTGCCTGCACATAGGGCGGTATCTGGCTCAGGGCATCTTCGTCGTAGTAGCCTTTGCTCATGAGCCGGTACATTCTTTCGCTCGCAGCCTTGCTGATGATCTCCCCGTTGCGGATTTTCACCAGGAGAGAGGCCATTTCACGAGGGGTGGTTTGTCCCCAGCCATATATCTTCCAGATCTCCTCACGTCCTTTTGTGCGCGAATTAACCCGCGTATGTTGCAGTCCGTACTTCTCCATCAACTTGTTGATCTGCTCACCTCCTCCGGCAAGCTGCTGGTTCCAGAGCGATGTGGTATTGTCGCTGTAGGCCATCATCAGGTGTGCCAGGACGCTCACTTCTGTCTCCGAACTATCTTTGAAGTACTGCATGATCCCTGATCCTCCATATTTGATCGCATCCCGGTAGATCATTTGTTGGTGGTAACTGAGCGCTCCCTTCTCGATCTGGTCGAATAAACCTACCAGAATGGGAACCTTAACAATACTGGCGGTGGGGAAGATGCTGTCGCCATTCAATGAGGCATATTCGCCTGTTCTGAGGTTCATCACGTAGATTCCTGCCGTACCTTTGAAGCCCTCCGTAAGAGAGGCAAGTGCCTTCTCCAGCTTTCGGTCCTGTTTCGGCTTTTGTGAAAAGCATAGCAGTGGCAACGAAAATAGCCAAAGCAGCAGCAATGTGGTGTAAGTGGGTTTAAGTGTGTTCATCCGGAGAAATTAGTCCTGTTAATATAGCTAATCTTTAGCTAATTCGTCAGACAAGGCTCTCAATTCCTCCAGCTCACAATAAGGCACAAAAAAAGCGGCCTTAAAAAAAGCCGCTTCCCTGTTCTTTCAAGATGAAGATGTTTTATTTTACACGCTCTACGTAATCGCCTGTGCGGGTATCTACCTTGATTTTGTCTCCCTGGTTCACAAACAAAGGAACTTTTACTTCAACGCCATTTTCGGTAGTAGCATATTTCTGAGCGCCTGAAGATGTATCACCTTTAACAGCCGGCTCAGCATAGGTAATTTCCAACTCCACAAAGTTCGGAGCCTGTGCCATGATCGGTTCTTCACTCTCGAAAGAAACAACCACATTCATTCCTTCCTTCAGGAACTTGGCAGATGGTCCGAATAGTGCTTTAGGGATATTGAACTGATCGAAGCTGATATTGTCCATTACAACAAAATAATCACCTTCGTCATATAAGTATTGGTAATCGTTGGTTTCCACGCGGCAGATTTCCACCTGCTCGTCAGTACCCAAACGTGCTTCCACAATTTTTCCTGTTTTGATGTTCCTGAATTTTCCAAGGTAAAAGGCACCGCCTTTTCCTGGTGTACGGTGTACATGCTCTTCAACCGTTACCAGTTCGCCGTTGTAACGTAAGATATTTCCTGTTTTTACTTCAGATGCCTTTGCCATTAAAATAAGTGTAAAGATTTGCTGCCAAATATAACGGGATTTTCGATAAAAATAGAACGCGGCTTAAATCCTCAGGCGAATGGGTTGACCGAATTATAGTTTTCGAATTTCCGGCTGTCTTCTACCGGAATGCCCATGTAGTTAGATTGGCTGATGAGTCGTTGCAGGGAGAATTGCGTCAGCGTCCCTTCCTGTAGACGCTTCCGCAATAGCCGGAGTGTCCGCGCCGGATAGATGGCACAAAGCGGCTCAATGAATCCTTCGCGTTCGTACGTATAGTAGTCAAACTCCCAAGGCTTCGCCACGTATGATTCTTTGAGCCTCTGCAGCGTAGCCACATCCATATCCACCATATCACAGGCCAGGAGCAGCAGATCTTCCAGCGGATGTTCTTCATGTACGCTGAATAAACCTCTCAGAGGTCCTTTGGCAACTACTGAATCAATTATCAGCTGATCGCTCTGAAACACAAGGCTATAGGATTCGATTTGTGAAGTATTAATGGAGATAAGAACAGGGATTCCGAGCATCTGCAGCTTGAAAGCGGCCCGCTCTGCCCAGGCTTCACTACCTGCTGATAGCAAACCTTTGTCGCGGCCCATACGCCGGCTTTCACCGCCACATAACACTACACCGAGCATCATCCGTTTTCCGACTCGTAAATATGTTTGTTTGGATCTCCCGTCTCTGCATGGCAATTGCAATTACCCCCCCAGATGCTGGTTCCATCCTCGAAATATTCGCATTTCCAGATGGGGACCTCATGCTTGATCCGGTCGATGATGTAGCGATTGCTGGCGTATGCCTCACTCCGGTGTGCGGATGCCGTAATAACCACCACTGCAGATTCCAGGACCTGCACCTTGCCAACACGATGTTGAGCCACGGCAATTGTGAGATCCCACCGTGCTTTCGCATCTTCCAGGATCTGCCGCATCATTTTGGAGGCCAGGGGAACGTAAGACTCGTAATCGATGTAGCTAACCCGCCTGCCGACATTGTTATCGCGCACTTCGCCGCTAAAAAGCACAACAGCACCCGCAGCAGGATGGTGAGATCCGGACAACAAGCCAGCTAAGTCAAGCGCTTCTTCTGTGATATATTCCATTTTTAACCTCCGCTGCTGGGTGGTAAAATAATCACGTGGTCTTCCGCAGTGAGGGGATGAGCATCCGCTACCAGATCTTCCTCCACCACAAAACGGCACATGTTGATGAGGTGGGACGAGGAAGGATTGATATCGCGGAGATGCTGCCTCAGATCGGCCACGGTTTCGAGACGTTCATTCACTTCAAATTCCTTGCTGAAATGGTTCTTCAGAGCGGCAAAAACTTCTATTTTCATGTGTGTTTATCCCCCAATATGAAGCATACTGAGCGTGCTTCCGGTAAATTTTACAGATTGTTTTTGAGCGAGAGCCTCCATAAGTCCGCCATCAAGCGATTGCTGATCTGCTTCGCGGATACTAATCGGACTGTTACTGCTGAGGCAACCGTAGATGTTTCCGTATGCATCAAGACGCAGCCGGTTGCAGTCTGAACAAAAAGGCTCACTTTCGTTTGCTACGATCCCGAACAGGTGACCGCCTGCGGTTTGCCAGTAGTTTGACGTGGATGCAGGCTTTCTCGGAAGCGGCAAAACAGAATATTTGGTTTCAATCAGTGCGAGTATTTCCTCCTGAGAAAAGAAGTGCTTGTCGGCACTATCATGCAGATGCCCCATCGCCATGATTTCGAGGAAGCGTATGGTGATATCCCTGTCGAAGGCATACTGCAGCAAAGGCATGATCTGGCTGTCATTCAATCCCTTCATGACGACGGAGTTAATTTTTACATCTATGCCGAGATGCTTTGCAGTTTCAATACCCTTTAAGGTTCTGCTCAGGTCATGCCTGCGACTCATCAGGTAATACACCTCCGGCTCAATAGCATCGAGCGACACATTGATGGAAGAGATGCCGGCTTCCTTCAATGCAGGAGCCATATCTTCCAGCAACAATCCGTTCGTAGTGATCTTCAGTTCGGGGATGCCCAGCTGACGGATGCCGGCAACCAGATCCGGTAATTGCTTGTACAGCAGAGGTTCCCCGCCGGTCAGTCTGACGGTCGTTAGATTAAGCCGCTCGTGCAGCATCCTGATTAGTGTGATCAGCTCGGTTGCTGAAAGCGCCTTGCTTTTTGCATCCCGGTAGTTTTCCTTGCTGTCCTCATTTCCACAGCAGCAGTACACACAAGCCAGGTTACAGGTGTTCAGCAAGCTTACCCGAAGCGTTTTAAATGTTCTGTTGAAATTATCTCTGATCTCAGTCATTGAACCTTATATGATATGAAACGGGACAGTAGAATTCCGTTTCACCTGTTTGAGCGCATCTTTTCCCTTTCTAAGTATAAGTACTCACCAGTCATGATGTCTAACAGGTAGGATTAACGCTTGAGAGGGCAAAGTGTTGTAAATATATGTATCTATTGTGATTAAAATGCTTTAGCACTCGCGTACAAAGGTTCTACAACTGCGGGCCTACAACCAGGAAGAAATGCCGGATCAGGGACCGATCAAGTTCGCTCAAAAGTCGACTTTTCTCGAAGCTGGTCCGAAGTCGGTCCGAAGCTGGTTCGAAGTTAATGCGCAGCTGAAATACGGCGTTTGTAGAAACAGACTCAAGCTGGAGGCGACGAGAGAGCTTCCCATACAGGAAGGCCCATAGAAGTCCGCGACTAAAAAACCGACTTGAACGGGTAGAAGTCGACAAGCTGACCACATTCGATTGACGACTCCTCTTTCGGATGAGCAGCCAGGCCATCAGCCAGGAGTCCGGCTGTGATATCGCCTGATCCGTTGAAAGGGAGGATGTCGAGTCCGGACGCTTGCGCGTTAAGTTGGACCGGGAAAAATTCGGTCAGATGGCTCTTTTTACTGCGTTTCTGATTCAGTGGAATCTTGTAGGAAGGCCTTCCATCAAAACCGATGCGGTTATACAAAAATGCCTCTACGAACAAGGTAAAAGTAGTCAGACAGGAAAGTGGATTTCCCGGCAGGGCGAAGACGGTCCTGCCATCATCCGTTTGGCCGATCCAGACAGGTTTTCCCGGTCGGATGGCTACTTTATGAAATATCTCGCGTACTCCTAATTCCCTTAGTATGGTAGGTACATAGTCCGCATCACCAGCAGAAACACCCCCGTTAATGATGGTGATGTCCGCTTTGATTGCTGCATCAAGAGTGTCGCGCAACGCAGCGGGATTGTCAGCGACGTGGCGACATAGCTGCGGTACGATCTGCCACTTCTTCAATAAGGATCTTAGCAGGTACTGGTTGCTGTTACGTATCTGGACGGGATTAACCGGACCAGGAAGCGGGACAACTTCATCACCCGTGGTGACAAGCGATACAGAGGGGAGTTTATAAACTGGGACTTCATGGTACCCCGTGGCGGCGAGAATGCTAATGAGTTGCGGCTCACAACGTAAAGGTGCTTTTGCCAATACAGATCCTTTAGCAGCATCTTCGGCTTCCAGAGAAATGTTCTGGAACTTACGGAGGCTGTCAGCCGATAGTTCGACTTCTGAATCCAGCTCCCTGGCATCTTCTCTCCGGATGATCACATCAGCGGATGGAGGTGTTGCCGCGCCGGTCATGATCTTATAACAAGATCCTGAAGTGATTTCTGCATGTGAGGTCTGACCTGCCAGGATGGTCTCGACAATCTTATACTTGCGGATGCCTTGCTGCCAGTCGCTAAGCCGGATGGCATATCCATCCATAGCGGCCCGGTTAAAGGGAGGGTAGTTCCGGTCAGCCACGACATCCTCCGACAGGATGCGGCCATCCGCATCTTCCAGAGGGATCCGCTCAGAAGATGAAGGTTGTGCCAGAGCAGCAATGATTTTCAAGGCCTCTTCGAATTCCAGCATCTTAGTGACCTCCGCCTTTCATCATTTTGCGTGCGTGGAAAACCGCCGGAACGATAGCTTCCATTGATTCCCGTGCACCGGAGCTGCTGCCAGGCAGCGTAACGATGAGGGTTTGTGCGATAGACCCGGCAACGGCACGGCTCATCATGGCCAGCGGCGTGCGCATCTGACCGTAGCTCCTGATGGCTTCGGTGATACCGTCGGCGTCGCGTTCCAGAATCTCGCTTACGGCTTCCACGGTATTGTCGCGCGGACCGAGTCCTGTACCGCCTGTAGTGAAAATGAAGTGCACATCTTCAGCCACCCATTTTTTTATCTGATTCTGTATATCCTCCTTCTGGTCGGCTACGATCTGGTAGTCGACAACTTTGGCATTGATCTCCTCCAGCATCTGACAGATAATTTTGCCGCTTTTATCTTCCCGCTTGCCTTCGGCGGTTGAATCGGAGCAGACAAGCACTGCGCAATTGGGGGGAGTAGCGAAGAATCTCTTCCGGTCGCTCTTACCACCCGTTTTTTTGAGCAATTTGATATGCCCTATCTCCAGCGCGGTATCCACCGGTTTGAGCATGTCATAGATCTCCAGAGCAGCAACTGAAACCGCTGTAAGCATTTCCATTTCAATTCCGGTCCGCCCGATAGATTTGGCTTCTCCGAGGACGACGATGCCCGTTCTTTCAAGGGTTTGTTCGTCGAAGTACTCTGCATGTTCGTCTTTTGACAAGAAGCTGAAGCGGATGTCCATTCCGTCGATCGCCACAGGATGGCAGTGGGGCAGGAGCTGCGGTGTGAGCTTAGCTCCGATAAATCCCGCAGCACGGGCCACATCGAAAAGGTTACCCTTAGGAAGCTCTTCATTTCTGATAAGTCCGATGGTCTCGGCTGAACAAAAGATAACGGAAACAGCTCGTGCTGAGCGGAGGGTTATTTGCTTGCTGGTTATATCGCGCATATGCAAATATTACGTTTTTCGCGGGACTTTGTTTAAGCGCAGATTTCTTTATCAGGTCCTTGATGATCTTGGTAAAGTAATTAGACTGATCATCAATTCCTTGAAAGGTATTTGCGTCTTTCATTGGACAGTTGGGGTGGCGAGTTTCATTCGTTCAGGCTGGTTCATCTAATTCAATCTTCGCGAACTTTTCTGAACAAAAGGAGTTGACAGATCTCGGATACCCATTAAGGCCGCCCTGCATTAGCGCAGGTGCGGCCTTACCAGGATAAGTACTACTATGCAAACCTTAGTTGTATCCCGGATTTTGTTCAAGCTTGCTGCTTCTGTTTCTTTCTATTTCGGGCTGTGGGATTGGCCAAAGGTTAAAATGCGGCTGCATCTGTGTGCCGTAGAAGGGATTCAGCCGCGATACGCGGTCATAGTACTTCCCGGTTCGCATCAGCGTAAGCATTCTCTTTTCTTCGACGCCCAGCTCTCGCATACGCTCATCGAGGATGTAATCTAAGTTCACGTTTCCTGCCGATACCGGCGACGCCTTCGCTCTCGCCCTGACTGCGTTGATATCCACAGCTGCGGAAGGCGTATTGCTCATGCCCAGGTAAGCCTCTGCCCGCAACAAATAGGTTTCCGCCAGTCTGAACATATATTGATCGGCATAGGTGCCACCAGCTCCGGCCTTCAATTCATATCTCCTGATTGGATCTGAAGAACCAGGGTTCACATAAAGGTCAGCCGGATGACTGAAGGGCGTGGTGGATTTGCTTTGGTACGGGTAGAATGCCCGGTCAGCCCGGTTTGCCCTGATCGCACCATTCACTCCCGTTGCTCCGGCAGGGGGATTGCGCGTGGAAATTACCTGACCGAAAAGGGGGCTCGCCGGGTTATTGGCGACGAAATCTCTTACAAAATTATGGTTGGCATTCCGGATGTCATTATTGAAATCGCTCTGCCATACAGTTTCGCTGAAATACGGAGAAGGGGCCATAAAGCCTACTCCGCGTCCGCCGGTATAATCGCCTACGGGGAAGAGGAACGGGGCCACACCGTTCACTCTTACGTCGCGGACAAGGGGCCCGTGAACGCGTTCCAGAGAGTAGACATCCGACTGCGATCCCGCAGTAGTGCTACCGGCGCCGCCCAATACGTCGGGTTCAATCTGGATCACCCATAGCGCTTCTTCGTTATTGGCTGATTTCCGGTTCTGGTTCCTGACCTGGAACAGATCCCAATAGGGATCGCCGGGATTTACGGTGGAGCGAGAGCCGAACCTGCTGGTCATCAGTGATGTTTCGGGATCATCTATCACGACAGAGGCCGCAGCCACCGCGTTCTGGAACTGCTCATCAGCAATATAAACTTCTGCAAGCAGATGCTGTGCCACGAGATTGCTGATTTCGCCATCCCTTACCGCCGATATGGCCGGGAGGTTGGCTCCTGCAAACTTCAGGTCTTCGATTACCTGGCTCAGCACTTCTTTTTTGCTGGCTCTGACGAAGTCGGTCTTCTCTCCCGATATTTCTGTAAGTGTCAGCGGAACTCCTCCGAAAAGATAGGCCAGAGACCGATAAGCAAACGCACGGAAGAACCGGGCTTTTGCTTCATAAAGTGTAGCGCTGGCGGGACTCAGCTGAGATTGCGGTAAACGGCTTAAGATGGTATTCGACTCGGAAACGATCTTGTACAAGGCCTGCCAATGGGAGTTTACTAAACCTGAAGGGTCGTAATCGGCGATGAGGTTCGGAGTGGTCACTGTGATCTCGAACACCAGGTCCGTACGGTAGAGGTAATGAAATGGCTGCCAGTCGCTGACGGTATAGAATTCCGAGCGCACGAGTCCGTATAAACTGTTAACAGAGGCATCAAAGTCGGCCTCCGTTACATAGGCATTTGTCTGACTGAGGAAATCTACTGGTTTTTCGTCAAGAAAGCTGTCGTTGCAAGAGACGGTGCCCGTAAGCATCATCACAGCCATCAGATATTTATATAGTTTTTTCATGTTCTTTCCTGTGATTGATTTAGTATGTGATGTTTAAGCCAAGAGTGAATGCGCGCATGACAGGCCTACCTCCGATAAGCCGGCCAACAGCATTTCCATCCGCGTCTACCGATTCAGGGTCCCATCCGTCCCATTTAGTCCAGGTAACGAGGTTTTTTCCACTGACATAGAGACTGATATTTTGGGCTTTGATCTTCTTCATCAGTTCCGGACTGAGATTATACGAAAGGGATACATCCTGAAGGCGGACAAAACTGCGGTCTCTCCAGACATTTGGTTCAACCTGGGCGCGACTGCCTGAGATATTGCGCGGGTACTTGCCCGCGGGGTTAGAAGGGGACCAATAGTCGGTGCCTTCAAAATCATTCCAGCGAATGGTATTGTCTTCTCGGAAATAAGAAGGGTTGTCATTGCCCAGATAACCGTCTTTTCCACCCTGAACTGCATTTAAAAACACGCCTAGTGCGAATCTCCTGTAGGAGAAACTGTTCATCAGACTGAGTCTGTATGCGGGCTCACGGCGGCCGAGGAACACCCTGTCGTCTGGAGTGATACGTCCGCTTTCATCCTGATCAACGAGCCGGGTGCTACCGGTGAAGAAGCCGGGCAGCGGCGTCTCTCCCAGCTGGTAAATTCCTGCGGGCTGGTAATCAAAGATTGTGCGGATGGATTTCCCTATGAAGAGGCCACTTGATACCAAGTCATCCTCTGTGCCATCCTCGTCTGAATCTACTCCTGTAAGTGAAATAATCTTATTGCTATTGGTGGCGAAATTAAAAGTGGAAGACCAGGAGAAATCAGTCTTGCGGACGATGTGTCCCGTTAGACTCGCCTCAAAGCCCTTGTTGCGGATGCGACCCAGATTTGATCTGATGCTTCCGAATCCGGTAACGCCGGGAATGGCTACGTCGAACAGCAGGTCGTCGGTATTGTTGTTGTAGTACTCCAAGCTGCCGCTGAGGCGGTTTGCGAACAGACTGAAATCGACACCGATATTCAGCCCCTTGGTACGTTCCCATTTCAGGTCGTCATTGCCCAGAGAAATAAGCTGCTGGCCGAAGGCGGTGGTTCCTCCGTCGCCGAACACATAGGCGGCCCTGTTTTCGACACGTGCAAGGGAAGTGTACCTGCCTGTCTGGTTTCCGATCTCCCCGTATCCGGCCCTCAACTTCAGAAACTCGATAGCGGATACATTTTCCAGGAAGCTTTCTTTTGACATGACCCATCCCAGCGCGAGTACTGGAAAGACGGCGTACTTATTGTTGCTCGCGAAGCCGGAAAAGCCGTCGCGCCTGATGGTTGCCGTTACTAAATATTTATCATCAAACTTGTAGTTGATCCTGGCCATCTGGTAAGCAAGCGCTTCATCGTATCCGGCTGATGAGCTGAACTGATTGGTACCCAGGCCCAGGTTGTTATAACTCAGGTTCAGCCTCGGGAAGCCTGTTGCGCGGGCAAGGGTGCTGTTGAATTTGCGCTCTGATGCACCATAGAGGAGCGTAGCGGTCAGGTCATGCTTATCGAACCGCCGGGTATACGTGAGTATGTTGTCAAATGTATAATCGTAATAGTTCTCGTTCGCCTTGGAAGCCTCACCGGCCAGATTGGATGCGTAAATACTGGAAAAGCCGCGTTCTGTGGTCCTCAGGTTATTACCAAAGTTCATCCGGTAATTAAGGCCTTTTAGAAAGGGAAAATCGATATCCGTATAGATATTGGCGAAATAATAGTTGTTGCGGTCTTTGTCATCTACATAATACGTGGTGAAGGGGTTCGACTCCAGAGTGTTGGTCGGGAATGGAATCAGGGAACCATCTTCTCTGAAAGGTACCAGGAGAGGTGACATGTGCTGCAATGACGCCAGCGCTGGCTCTGCACCGTCCTGATTAACAAAGGCAGCCGATGAAATGAGTCCCACCTTCCACCAGCTAAGTGCCTTCGTTTCGACGTTGGCGCGGATAGTCTTCCGCTTGAAGCGGTCGTTAATTATCGTTCCTTTCTGATCAAGCATACCTCCCGATAAAAGGTAGCTGAAGCGGTCTGATCCTCCTGAAAAGCTGAGGTTATTGTCGACGATCAGTCCCCGATTGGTTCCTTCTTCCCACCAGTCAAAATCGTTCGGCAGAAGATTGTTGGAAGCGTCGCGATTGCTCGCATCAACTACCTGGGCAACATTAAAGGCCGGGTTCGGAGTCGTATAATCCGGTGCGAGGTAGGCGCGGTCCCAATATGCTTCCGTCACGCCGGCGAGGAATTCCTCCCTGTTCATTGGCCTGAGGTTTTCCGTGGGGCTTTGAGTGGTGACAGCGCTGGTGAAGGCGATGCGGGGACGGTTGCCGTTGCCGCGACGGGAGGTGATCAGGATAACCCCGTTGGCTGCCTGCGCACCATAGACTGCCGTGGAGCTGGCGTCTTTGAGCACATCGATAGAGGCTATGTCGTCGGGGTTGATGGATGACAAAGATCCGTTATACTGAACCCCGTCGAGGATGATCAGCACGTTCTGGCTCCCATTCAGGGTAACCTGCCCTCTGATGGAGATGGGCGGAGTGCCGCCGGCATTGGTGGCTACGCCGACATTCAGACCCGGTACTGAACCTTGGAGATATTGCGCTATATTGGTGTTGGGTGCTTCCCGGAAGGCTTCCAGGTCTACGCTTGCTACCGCTCCGGTGATATCAGCCTTCCGTTGTGTTCCGTACCCCACGCGGACAACCACTTCTTCAAGTACCTGTTCGCTGTCTTCGAGTACGATGTTCAGCACAGTAGTGCCTCTCACCGGTACTTCTTTTGTTCTGAAGCCCACATAGCTGACTTCAAGTAAGGCGTTTTCGGCAACACGGATGGAAAAGCTTCCGTCCTGTTTGGTGCTGACGCCATTGGCTGTTCCCTTTTCTTGGATACTAACTCCGATGAGCGGACTGCCTTTTGAATCGGTTACTTTACCGGAGACCACGATTGCAGCTTTCTTCTGCTGAGAGGAGATCTCCATTGCAGTGGTCTGCCTGGCCGGAGTCGCACTGCTATGCGCTGCCAGGGGAAGGGATAGTCCCACCATCACGACCAGCGCAATCCGGGGCATCCCTGGTTTTTTTATACGTCGCATTTTCTTCATACTGTTAGGGGAAATGGTTGATACAATTGGTTTATGGGGTCAAATTTCAACCGCACAGCTCTTTATCGTTAGTACATTTGGATAAAATACCTATCCGGTATGTTTAAAATTGGCGGGGGCGGCCGCTGATCGGCGGAATGGCATCGTTCGGGAGCATAGGCAGTTAGGGGGCAGACTAAATATTGGAGGAGGATGATTATATTTGAGAATACTAGCCATTATTCTAATGCCGAAACTTTCTCTTTTTTTTAAGCGGCTGTTCTGCCTGCAGCTGTTTGGAATTTTAACCGTTTTATACAGCCATGCTTCGGGCCCATTCAACTTTACCAGTCTGAGCACGACGGATGGGCTGTCTTCAAACACGGTGAATGTGATACTGGAGGACTCAAGGGGCTTTACCTGGTTTGGTACTCCTAATGGCTTAAACAAGTACGAGGGTTCGAACTTCACAGTCTACCGTAACCGCGTTGATGATCCGCATAGCTTGGCTGCCAATGAAGTTCATGCACTCTATGAAGACAAACAGGGCCGCCTATGGGTTGGTACAGGTAGCGGACTTTGCTATTACGATGTAAAGAGCGACCGCTTTTTCAGGCCAGAGGCCTTTGCTCAGGTTCCGGTGCGATCTATTACGAGTGATTATCGCGGAAACTTGTGGGTGGGATCTTATAGTGACCTGCGCATCATGGATGCAAAGTCAGGAAAGGTAAGCATGGTTAGGATGCCGGCAGAGGCGCGTGCGAAGGAGAATGTATGGGCTATCCTGAGCTTGTTTGAAGATAAGGACCGGAATATGTGGATCGGGTCTCAGGTGGGCCTTTATCGATACAAAAGACAAACAAAGCAGTATGAAGGTTTCATGCACGAGAGGAAGCAACCCAATAGCCTCAGCAGTAATTACGTCACCGGCATTTCTCAGGATAGCCATGGGAACATGTGGTTCGCTACGTTGGAGGGACTGAACAGGCTGGGGGCCGACGGGAAGAGTTTTGAATTATACAAGGATACTCCGGATGATGAACAACTGAAGCGGGGGGATATTATTCATGTGCTTGCACGTGCACCGAATGATCAGCTCTGGCTGGCAACGGAAGATGGATTGCGGATTATGAATGTGCAGACGCGGAAGTTCATCAGAATAAAGCCTGATCTAAGGAATGCTTTCAGCTTAAGTAATCATTCCGTTAAAAGTATACACATTGGAAAAAGGGGCATCTACTGGTTTGGTTTATACCGGGGTGGCGTCAATCGCCTGGATAAAAACCTTGCCTTATTCCAGTATCAGCGCAGTAATGTTTTTGATGGGCAGGGGTTAAGCTCACCCGTTGTGACTTCTTTTGCGGAGCGGGGAGATGGCAGGATATTCATTGGTACTGAAGGTGGGGGATTGCAGCTGTTTAACCGAAAGGAGCGCTTATTCGAGCGGGTCGATATTCGTTCGAGCAGGAAGCAGATCATGCAAAATTTTTCGGTACTAAGCCTGAAGGTCGCCCGGAATGGCATTCTGTGGATTGGCACGAACCAGGATGGGTATTTCCGCTACGACACACGCTCGAGAACCTACAAGCAGTTTATAGAGAAGAATGACCGTAATACCATCAGTGCCAATGTGGTCTATTGTATAGAGGAGGATCGTCTTGGAAATATCTGGATTGGAACGAATGGGAGGGGGGTAAAAGTATTCAACCCAGAGGATGGGCGCCAGTGGGTTTATGAAACGGAGAGCAATGCGTCGGGTACAAACCGCCTCCCGCTCAATGGCTTTATACGCGCTCTCGCAGAAGCAAGTGACGGGAAGATGTGGCTGGGTTCGTATGGTTCTGGTATCGCGGTCTTCGATCCCCGTAAAGGAACCTTCTCGCACTATCGCCATGAAAACACCGGGCTCCTCAACGACCATGTACTTACCATGTTGCATGACAGAAAAGGAAATACATGGGTCGGCACTAATGGAGGACTAAGTCTATTTGACCGGAAGAAGAGAAAGTTTGTCAATTACACAGAAGCCAATGGACTCGCCAGCGGTACGGTGTTCAAAATACTGGAAGATGGCGGGGGTAAACTATGGCTCAGTACGGACAGAGGAATCAGCAGCTTTGACCCAAATACCCGGCGTTTTAAAAACTATGGGAGAGAGAACCGTGTGCAAAATAGTCCCTTTATCGGAGGTTCAGGCATGCGATCATCGGAGGGAGAGATCTATTTCGGTGGAGAAACGGGGTTCAACTATTTTCATCCAGAGACGCTGCCGTCTGATTCCTATATACCTCCCGTGATATTTACGGAGCTTAAGGTGTCAAATGCACTCATCAGGCCATCAGAGAAGGGACCCATCGAGTCGGAAATTAACTATGCGGATCATATCGAGCTTCAATATGGTCAGAATTTTTCCATTGGGTATGTTGCTCTAAACTACTCGAACCCCGGCCAGAACAGGTATGCTTATCAGCTGGAAGGTTTTGACAGCGACTGGAATGATGTGGGTGGGGCGAAGACGGCGCAATATACGAACCTCGACCCTGGTGAGTATGTTTTTAAAGTGCGGACAAGTAATGCTGAAGGAGCATGGAGCAAAGAACCCCGGTCAATTGTGGTCAGGGTATTGCCCCCCTGGTGGCGCACGATCTACGCCTATATCCTGTATGCTTTGGTGCTGGCTTTGGTTTTGTACTATCTGCGGAAAAACAGCGTGCGCAAGATCAGAATGCAGCTTGAACTCGAGCAGGAGAAACTGCGCGCACAGGAGCTGATCAGGCAGGAGCGCCGGGAGGCAGAGCGGATGCAGGAGCTGAATTTACTGAAGATCAAGTTTCTGACCAATCTAAGTCACGAATTCCGAACCCCTATTTCGTTGATTCTCGCGCCGGTAGAGAAAATGCTCAATCAGGTGTCTGATCTGACGATATCTGCTCAGGCGAAGATGATTAAACGAAATGCGAAAAGGCTCCTTAATTTGGTTAATCAACTCCTGGACTTCCGAAAAATGGAAGAACAGGAACTCCGTTTACACCTTTCATCAGGTGATTTGCTGGCTTGGGTAAGAGAGGCCGCAGATTCATTTCATGATCTGTCGGAAAGAAAGAAGATCCGCTTTAATATCCACACTGAGATGAGCACTCTGCCCGCTTGCTTTGATCACGACAAGGTGGAGCGCATTGTATTCAACCTCCTGTCGAATGCCTTTAAGTTCACGCTGGAGGGGGGGGAGGTGAATATGTACCTGTATGTATTGGACGAAGACGATCAGTCTGATTTTTGCTTACAAGTTTCAGACTCCGGGATTGGCATCCCGGATGCGCGGCATGAGCAGATCTTTGAACGTTTCTTCCAGTATGAGAATGCTGCATCTGTATTAAATCAGGGAAGTGGTATCGGCTTGTCGATTACGCGGGAGTTTGTGAATATGCATGGAGGGAAAATAACTGTAAAGAGTGAGTTGAACGTCGGTACCACGTTCACGGTCGTTTTGCCCGTTGTGCCTCCACAAGCCGCGGATATTACGGGAAGTTTATCTCTCGCCGGTGATGGGCCTGTCCAGCCAACGGAACCTTCGGATAAATTAGCGGATGGAAAGCGGCCGGTGGTCATGCTGGTGGAGGACAATGAAGACTTCCGGTTTTACCTGAAAGATAACCTGAAGGCCTGGTATCGGATCATTGAAGCAGGTAATGGTAAAGAGGGTTGGCAGAAAGCACTGTCTTCTCACCCGGAACTGATCGTGAGCGATATCAGCATGCCTTATATGAATGGCATTGAATTAAGCAGAAAGATAAAAGCGGATAAGCGGACGAACCACATTCCTGTAGTGTTACTAACTGCCCAGACCGGGGAGTATGAAGAGATCAGGGGACTGGAGTCAGGTGCGAATGATTATCTGACCAAGCCCTTCAACTTTGAGATACTTAATGCGAAAATCAGGAATCTGCTAGCGCTTAATCACTCGTTGAAGAGCACCTATTCGAAGCAGATTCAAATGGTTGGTCAGGATGTTGAGGTAGAACTCAGAGACACGAAACTGCTGAATCAAATTCATGGGTACATCGAGCAGAAACTGAATGACCGGAGTCTGTCTGTAGAGGATCTGAGCAAGCATGTAGGCATGAGCAGGGCATCGCTCTATCACAAGGTGCTGGAATTAACCGGCCTGAGTCCCATTGAGTACATCCGGGCTGTAAAGCTGGACCGGGCAGCGGCTCTGCTCGAGAAAACCGACATGAATGTTTCTGAGGTTGCTTATATGACTGGCTTCGGTACACCTAATTACTTTGCAAGGATGTTTAAAGCCCGCTTCCATCTGCTGCCTTCTGAGTATGCAGCGGAGAAAAGGCGGGTGCGTGCGGAATCACGGGAAGATGTCTGAGACCCTGCAAGTTTCACTTGAGAACTTACAGGGTCGGTGAGAGCCAACTAATCGGCAGTAGTATTGATTGTAATCGTTTGGGGCATCAAGCCTTCTGCTTCCGCAACGAGACGGATCTTACCTGTCTGACCCTTTTTCGCACGTACGATGACGAGACAGAGGCCGTTGAATGCTTCGCGTTCGTGGCTGGCAAAAGATACGAAGCTGGCAGGGTCTCCGTTGTCGGTGGCGACAATTTCGCCCGGTCCCTGAATGGAGAAGCGTAGCCGGTTTTTGGCTGTTGGGACCATCTGGCCTGCTGTGTCGCTTATTTTCAGAGTGATGAACGAGAGGTCTGCGCGATCAGAGCGGATATTGTTTCTGTCTGCTTTAAGGTCGAGGAGCTGAGCAGGTCCTGTAGTTCGTACGGTGTCGTTCGCCCAGCTTTTGCCATTCTTATAGGTTACTACCCGAAGTTCTCCGGGTTCATACCGGACATCGTCCCAACGAAAGCGATACTCATATTCCTGCATTTTTTTTCTCCCCTGAGACTTTCCGTTGAGGAACAGCTCGGCCTCGTCTGCAGAGCTGAAAACATGTACCGGTGTGATCTCGCCGGTCCGTGCAGGCCAGTTCCAATGAGGCAGGATATGTGCCATGGGAAGCTCGGGCCGCCAGCGTGCCTGGTACAAATAGAACCGGTCTTTTTTGAAGCCTGCGAGGTCGATGATGCCGAAGTACGAGCTGCGCGCCTGATAGTAGGGACTCGGCTCGCCAAGATAGTCCCAACCACTCCAGACAAAGCCGCCTGCCACGAAGGGGTGTTTATCCATACTTCCAAATACTTTATCAGGCGATGCTCCAAAGGCGACGGTATACAATTCGTAAGCACTGACCTGCAGTCGCACCGAATCTCCACCCTGACTGCCTAATACGGGCGCACTGTTGCCCTTGAAAACAGGGAAGATGTATTCACCCCTGCTACTGAGTGTTGCTGCGTTTTCACTGCTAAGGATCATCTTGTCGGGGAATCTGGAATGAAATTCGGGAAATACAGGTGGCGTATTGATCCCCTTTAATCCGGCGTATGCAGCGCCGTTTCTGATGCCCTCTCCCTGATAGTTGAGGCTGATAATGTCGGAGACGCCAGGCAACGGCATGTGTGCTTTGGCATAGTTCATCGACAGCGTGGTGGGGCGGGTTGTATCCTCATCTTTAACGATCAGATTTAGTTTCCTGGCGAGATTTGCTCCCTGTTCGCCGGTATATTGCTCGCCCACCTCATTACCATAGCTCCACATGATGACGGATGGATGGTTGCGATCACGTCGGATCAAGGCCCGCAGGTCTTGTTCATACCAATCGGGGAAGATCAGGTGGAAGTCGAGCGGTGTCTTTTTCAGTTCCCAGCCATCGAATATCTCGTTTACAACAAGGAAGCCCATGCTGTCTGTCAGCTCCAAAAGCTCAGGGGCAGGTGGATTGTGTGCCATGCGGATGGCATTGCATCCCATCTCGCGAAGGAGCTCCAGCTGACGTTGTGCTGCCAGTTTGTTAAATGCAGCACCAAGCGCACCAAGATCGTGATGCTGGTTAACGCCTTTTAGTTCAATTCGCTGACCGTTGACGAAGACTCCTTTTTCCGGGTCGAATCGCAGGTCGCGGATTCCAAAAGTAGTTTCGTAGGTGTCGGTGGTTTCTCCATTTACTGAGACAGTGGTCACGGCAACATAACGATTGGGCTGTTGTTCCGGCACCGGTCCCCAGAGGCGTGGCTTTGCAAGGGTCAGCGAACCCGACGTCGTTGCCGTCTCCTTGCCGGGAATCTGAATAATTGCCGGCTTGAAACGTGCCACCGGATTGCCGGTCCTTTCGCCTTGACTGTTCAGGATGTAGATGTTAGTGCTGACACTGGAGCTGACCTTTGCGCGCGAAGTGTTTTCCACTGTCAGGTCCAGGTCGATAGTTGCAGCGTTCGACGAGACGTTGCGCGTCTTTATAAATGTTCCCCATTGAGCTACATGAACGGGACTAGTTTTCGTAATCCAGACGTTCCGGTATATGCCTCCTCCGGGATACCACCTGGAGGAACTAGGAGGGTTGTCTAACCGGATCGCCAGCTGATTCGCGGCACCGTAAAGCAGATAGGGGCTCAGGTCGATTCTCCAGGAGCTGTATCCGTAGGGCCAGCCGCCAGCAAGATTGCCATTGATCCAGACCATGGTGTATGACATGGCGCCATCGATGTCGAGGTAAATAGACTTGCCTTTGTCGGATGAAGGGATATCAATTTGTTTCCGGTACCAGGCTACACCATGGCTAGGAAGTCTTCCCATACCGCCTCCTACTTCGCTGTTTTGTCCCTGCTGAAAAGGGCCTTTGATTGCCCAGTCGTGAGGAAGATCAATGGGCTCCCACGTATTGTCATTAAAGTTTTTTTGTACGAAGGGGAAGTCGGTACCCGGATTTCCAGTTGGGCGTGAATGACGCCTTTGAGGATCTTTTATAAAGGAATTTCCAGTTGGCATGATCCAGGGCTTCAGTACGCTGGCTTTTCGTTCGACCTTTACGGCTTCAGTAGGCCTGGAGTCGGCAGGCTTGTCATCCTGTTCATTGATCACAACGGGACGTACGTCGTATATCAGGCTGTCTGCATCCGACATGGAAGCATATTTGAAGAACCGCCATCCTTCATTGATGAGGATTCTTTCGCGCGGCGACTTGGTCTGTGCGAAAAGTTGAAAAGGGCTGAGGGGTAGGGCGAGTAAAAGGAAGATAATCAGTTTACCGTGAAGGCTAGTTCTCATGGTGTTAAATTGCTGTGGCTGTCAGGAGCCTGGTTAGTACAGTTTCTGGGTGTATGATTGCGTTTTGGTCGAAAATACATGTAAGCGGCTTGATCTCCTACGAATGCTGGTGGATTGAAACATTTGTCGCATCCTTTCAGCGATTTGTCCTCCCGGGTGCCCGCGGCGGATTGCGGATTTTTAAACCGCTGTCTGACGTAGATTGACAGTTGTAAAAACTTTTATGACGTTTCGGGCATTTATTTGATATGGAAAATAACGAAAAAGATCCAAATCTGAATAATGGCGTGAAAGGACATCCTGATCCATCAGTTGATGTTCCCTCGGAAATAGAAACGGTGACACCTGATACAGAAAATGGCGGGATGGAGCATTTGAGTGCGCACAAAGGCAGCGAAAATGAAGCTCCGGCTTCTGATAGTGCAAGTACCAAAGGGTCTGCATCTGAAAGCCAGGCTTCTGAGGAACCTGCATCTGGAAGTACTACATCTGAAGCTGAGCCTCAGTCTGAGAATGAGGAAAGCGGCAAGGAGGAACAAGCTGAACCCAAGGAATCTGGAGAGAAAGATACGCGTGATGATGTGGAAACGGTAAGTCCGTAAAGCTGGAATGCAAGTGATCAAATATTTATATTTGGCGAAATACTTGCAAGATGGACGAATCGCCTAAACGCTTTGACCGCATCGTAGCTATTTTGATTCAGCTGCAGTCGCGAAGAATTATCAAGGCGCAGGACCTGGCCGATCGTTTCGACGTTAGCCTGCGGACCATATACCGTGATATCAGAACCCTGGAAGCTTCGGGCGTACCGATCTGTAGCGAGGCCGGGGTGGGATATTCCCTGATGGAAGGTTATCGCTTGCCGCCTGTGATGTTTACGCGTGAGGAGGCTGCGAGCTTTATCGCGGCGGAAAAGCTGATGCAGAAGTTCAGTGATAAGGAAATGGGCAGGCACTATGAATCGGCTGCATTCAAATTGAAGGCGGTTCTGAGAAGTGCCGATAAGGACTGGTTATCGAATATCGAGTCGAGTGTAATGATGCAGCCCGGCTCCAGTCTTTTTCAGGAAAGTGCGTCAAATGCCCTTGCTTTATTGTTCCGGGGAATTGCAGATAAGAAACAGGTGGACCTTCATTATCAGGCCTTTGATGCCGATAATGTAACACAACGCTTTATTGAACCTGTCGGTGTTTTCCACGATCATGACAATTGGTATGTTTTTGCTTTTTGCCACCTCCGTAAGGACTACCGGCAATTCAGGACAGACCGGATTCACAGTATTCGGAATACAGATGAAGCTTTCAGCAGGGAGCATCAACTGCTGGAGAGCTATCTGAAGGATGACCGCGAGAAGGTCCCGACAACGAGGGTGCGCATCCGGGTGGATATGAAGATCAAGAAATATCTGGACTTCGAGAAAAAGTATCACGGCTTTGTGGAGGAGTGCGTAAAAGGCGATCAGGTGGAGATGACATTCCTCTGCCGGAGCCTGGATGAAGGCTTCCCCCGCTGGTATCTGACGTTCGGCGATTACGCCCGGATCATAGAGCCGGAAAGCCTGAAGCAGAAGGTTGTAGATCTGATGACAAAGATTCAGTCAAAAATACAAACGGACCATCAGTGATAAGCTGATGGTCCGTTTTATATGTTATCTATTCCAAAAGAAAGGTGGCTGGATACCCAGTGCTCTTAGATAAACGAATCCCTGACCACGGTGATGAACCTCGTTGTCGATGAAATAAAGAATGTTCTGAATTACGGGGAATTCGTACTCGCCAAAGAGGTTGAATGTCTTGCTGAAATCATCTATTGTGAGCTGATTCCAGTATTCGTTGATTTCTGATGTTGCCTGATCCCACTTTTCGAGATAGCCTGCTTTAGTGGTCGCTTTAACCGCTGCCTCGTTATAGGGCTGAATATCCTGGTTAATAATCCCTTTTAAACCCGGTGCACCGATGGCCAGCAATTCAGAGGTAAGCTCTGCAAAGGTCCTCATTCCGCCGATAGAAAATTCAAAGAATTCCTTTTCAGGGAAGGCTTCGATAACATGTCTGGTCAGATTCCGGTGTCCCTGCCAATGATTCAACAAGTCTTCTTTGCTGATTACCTCTTTGTTTGTCTGAGTTGTTTCTTGTTCTGTTGTGTTCATGATCTGTGGTTTTATTTTCTGATGTAAAGATGAGATGCATGGGTGACAACAGTTTGTCAGCAGGATTTCCAGTGCTCGAAAAATAATGCTTTTTCTTCCTGCACTATAGATTCCGTCACATTATTCAGGATATGTTAACTTTGATAAATATGCCTTTGATTGGATTAGCAGAAGACGACATCAAGATAGCCGGACTTATAAAAAAGGGTTTGGAAGAAAGCGGCTATGCGGTTATTGCTGCAGCGAACGGTGAGGAGGCACTTGCAGCGTTTGCGAACGCAAAGCCGGATCTGGTGATACTGGACGTGATGATGCCAGGCTTAAACGGACTTCAGCTATGCAGTCGTCTACGGGAGGAGCAGCAGGATCTCCCCATTCTGATGTTGACGGCGCTGGGGTCTTTAGACGATAAGCTAACTGGCTTCAAAAGCGGCGCTGATGATTATCTGGTCAAACCCTTTCATTTCAAAGAGTTGCTCGCCAGGATAGAAGCCTTGCTACGCAGAAGTCACCCGCGTAAAGAAGAAGATGATTCTATCTTACACTTTGATGATCTTACACTCGACACGGCGAGTAAAGAAGTATACAGAGATGGTCAGTTGATCAATCTGACAGCCCGGGAGCTTTTGTTGCTGGAGCTGTTTCTGAAGAATCCTAACCGCCTTCTTTCGAGACAGTTTATAGCGGAAAATGCCTGGGATATTAACTTTGACACCGGAACCAATGTAATTGATGTGTACGTGAATTTTCTTCGCAAGAAGATTGAAAAGGGCTTTCGACGGAAGCTCATTCACACCAAAGTCAACATGGGATACATCCTGAAATGAGCATGAAGATCAAAGACCGCCTTGCCCTGTATTTCACGCTTACGAGTACTTTTACGCTCTTAACCGTTCTGTTTGCGATTTACTTCACGTTCCTCAAGTTTATGGAGTCTGACTTTTTTGACCGCCTTACGGATCGTACCATGGTTACCGCAAAGCTCTACCTGGAGGCTGACGAGATATCGTCTGCGGCGCTTGCGAAGGCGAGAGGGCAGTACCTCGAGACACTGAACGGTGAGCGGATCAGGATCTACAACTCAGAGAATAGTCCGGTTTTCATTGATGACCGCGGCCGGTTCTGGAGCACTAAAATCATAGAAAGAGTACGAAAAGAAAAAAAGCTCAAGTTTAAAGATGGCACGAGTCAGGTTGTAGGGATATTTTATAAAGACAATCAGGGCGACTTCGTCATCATCGCGTCGGCAACAGACCAAAGTACCCTTTATCGCTTAGAGAAGCTGAAAAAGGTGATGATATTTGTCTTCGTGACCATATTTATTGGTCTCCTTCTATCCGCCCGGTGGATAGCCAAGCGAACCTTGAGACCCTTAGACCACTTTATAGATGAGGTGAAGCAGATCAAATCAAGTAATCTCCATTTCCGGGTGCATGAGGGGGACAATAGGGATGAGATAAGCCTTCTTGCCTCGAATTTCAACAAGCTGATGGAGCATTTGGAGCAGGCTTTTGTACTGCAGAAGACGTTTATATCGAATGCTTCGCATGAGCTCCGAACGCCTGTGACGAGCATGATGATTGGTGCAGAAGTTGTCCTGGCTCACGAACGAAGTCCTGAAGAGTACAAGCAGGCTCTTGTTTCGCTGATGGAAGATGCTGAAAAAATGAACAGCATCATCACGGAACTGGTTAGTCTTGCGCAGGCAGATGTGGAATATGGTTCTTCCAGGCTGCAGGATATCGATCTTAAAGAGCTGCTTGCTTCTATCGCAAAGGAATGGCAGGATGTCCCTTCCTCAGGAGCATTAGTACTTTCCCTTGACGAATATTCAGGCCACGATGCTGTTATCTCTGCCAACGAGACCCTTTTGAAGATCGCTGTCAATAATATCATATCTAATGCATTCAAGTTTTCTGATCAGGGTCCGGTCTCATGCTCATTGATCTCAGGCAAAGACGCTATCGTTATTGAGGTGGCTGATAATGGCCCCGGTATCAATGAGGTGGAGCAGGCCATGATCTTTGAGCCTTTTTACAGTTCTCCTAAGAAGCAGGAGCATAAGGGAACAGGGATGGGATTGTTTATGGCCAGAAAGATCATCCAGTTGTTTAAGGGGACGATCAGTCTGAGATCCTCAGTGGGCGAGGGAAGTACTTTTATCATCAGCTTTCCTAAATTTTAATCCGGTTTTAATTTCGCTTTAATTCGGGTTTAATGCGCTGAAGATAGCTTTGGTGCAAATGAAAACACGAATATTACTCATTTGTATGCTTTTGCCGGTCTTCGTTTTTGAAGCATCTGCTCAGGATACCTTGCGCCTGAGTGTTGCGGAGGCGGAAAGAATGTTCCTGCAGAATAACGTGCAGCTGATAGCTCAACGATATGAAACGGAGCAGGCGAAAGCAGAGATCATCGCAGCAAGATTGTTCGACAATCCGGAAATAAGTTATGAAAACCTGTTCTACAATCATGAGATGAAGAAGTTCCTGGAAACATCTAAGGCTACCGGGCAGTATAGTGCTTCAATAACGCAAATTATCAAGCTCGCGGGTAAACGGAATAAAAATATCGAATTAGCGGAGTCTGGTGTCAAAGTTTCTGCAAATGCATACGCTGAGCTGATGCGCACCCTACGGTATGAGTTGAGGAGTACCTTTTATAAAGCCTACTATACGCAGCTTTCAGCGTCGGTTTACGACCAGCAGGTGCAATCCCTGCAACAGCTTCTCCGTGCATCTGAAATGCAGCTTGCACGCGGAAATATTGCTGTTAAGGATATTATCCGGATTAAATCGCGCCTCTATAGTCTGATGGGCGAGTATGTTTCCGTTCAAAAAGAGCTGGAAGATTTGAGAAGCCAGTTGAAGCTGCTGGTTCGCATGGACGCCGGAACTACACTCATTCTGGGGGGAAGTGGGATCAATCCGGATGGTTTCAACCCGGAAGAAAAGTCTTATGAGGCACTTCTGGACTCTGCTAAGATCAATCGTGCAGATCTGCAGCTCGCCCGATCCGAGATAGGATTTTCAAAGAACCTCCTGAGGGTGCAGAAAGCGATGGCGGTACCGGATCTGGGTCTATCCCTTAGCTATGATCTAAAAGGCAATTATCCTGAGAAATACACCGGCTTGGGAATTAGTATGCCTATTCCGCTTTTCAACCGGAATCAGGGGGAGATAAAGAAGGCCAAGATCGGTGTGGAGGCCTCAACACTTGGCCTGAAAAGGCAGGAAGAAATTGTGGAGAACGAACTGCACAGCAGCTATCAGGCTGCGTTGCAGATTGCAAAGCTCTACAGAAGCCTCGACGCGACTTTCAATGAGAGCTTTGAAAAACTGATGCAGGGTGTGACTGCAAGCTTTCAAGCCCGGAATCTCAGTCTGGTTGAGTTTCTTGACTTCTATGATGCCTACAAAGAAAGCGCCCAACAACAAAATGATCTTAAATATGAGTTAATGAATGCCCGGGAGGCCATCAACTTTCATACAGGTACCACCATTTTCAGATAAAATACATGAACATACGATTTTTAAAAACGCTAAGCTGCATCTGGCTTGGCACCCTCGTGGTGAGCGCTTGTCAAGAGCCCGCGGCGCCTGCTGTCTCCGAAAAGTTTGTCATTACCGACTCCCTGATCAGCAGACTGCTTGTTGATACGGTTCAGCAATCGAATCAGGTTACAGACCTTGTTTTTTCTGCGAAGATTATTGCAGAAGAAGAGCGAACGGCAGTGATCTTCCCCTCAGTTAGCGGAAAGGTAAATAATGTGTCGGTTAAGCTAGGTGACAGGGTAGAAAAGGGGCAGATACTTGCGACCATAACAAGTGCTGAGATATCAGAGTTCGATAAGCAGGTTATCACATCGTCTGCCGAGCTCCGGAATGCGCAGCGTAATTTGCAACAGGCAGAGGAATTGTTCAAAAGCGGATTGTCATCTGCAAGAGAATTGGAGGAGGCGAAGAATGACTTCCTGATCAAGCAGGCTGAGGACAGAAGTGCGCGAGCAGTATTGAAGTTGCATGGAGGCAGCAGCCGTGGCACTTACCCCGTTTCAGCTCCGCTAAGCGGCTTCATTATTGAGAAGAACGTGAACTCAGATATGCAGCTACGGGCCGACAATGATAATGGGCTTTTCACGATAGCCGACTTATCCCGCGTTTCGGCGATGGTAAATATCTACGAGTCAGATATCCCGAGGGTCAATGAAGGTGATGAGGTAAAGATTTCCATTTTGTCGTACCCTGACCGGGAGTTTTCCGGAAAGGTAGATAAGATCTACAATGTGCTTGATGGAGAAAGTAAAGTGATGAATGCCCGGGTGAGTATTGCTAACCCAAAATTACTCCTCAAGCCGGGAATGCTGGCTACCGTGACCATTGCTGCCAGATCGGGGATTAACCTTCCTGTGGTGGATTCCAGAGGGATCATCTTCGACGGTAATAAGACCTATGTTTTGACTCTGAGTCCATCCAATAAGGTAGAAATCAAAGAGGTGGTGGTGAATCGCAAAGCAAAAGAGAAAGCGTACATCAGCAAGGGGCTCCATGCCGGAGACCGGATCATTGCTTCAAAACAGGTATTTCTTTACGAGACCCTAAAAGATTAAGGGGGCTTTCTATACAAGATACGATGAATAAATTCATAAAGGCCATCATTGGCTTTGCACTAAAAAACAAGTATTTTATCTTCTTCGCCACGTTCATCATGATCCTGGCTGGTTATCTGAGCTTTAAACATACACCAATAGAAGCCTTTCCTGATGTAACCAATACAAACATTACGATCATCACGCAATGGCCGGGAAGAAGCGCTGAAGAGGTAGAAAAGTTCGTCAGCAGACCTTTAGAGATTGCTATGAATCCCACCGAAAAGCGTACGAGCATCCGCTCTTCGTCTTTGTTCGGACTGTCTATTGTAAAGGTGACTTTTGACGATGATGTGGATTATGCTTTTGCGAGGGTTCAGGTAAATAATCATCTGGAAGAGGCTGATCTGCCGGAGGGAATCCAGCCGGAGGTTCAGCCTCCATACGGGCCTACCGGAGAGATATTTCGCTATACGTTGAGCAGTGATCAGAAGTCGGTCAGAGAGCTTAAAACATTGCAGGATTGGGTGATTCAAAGAGAACTTCTTTCGGTACCGGGCATCGCTGACGTGGTAAGCTTTGGAGGGGAAGTCAAGACCTATCAGATTACCGTAGATCCGCAGAAGGCCATTCAATATGGTGTGAGTGCAACCGAACTTTTTGATGCGGTGTCGAAAAGCAATATCAATGTGGGTGGGGATGTCATTGTGCAGAGCGGACAGGCCTATGTGGTTCGTGGTATCGGTATCTTAAATGATATTGATGAGATACGAAACGTAGTGGTTGACAATTTTAACGGTACCCCGGTATATGTTAAGACGGTAGCTGATGTGGCTGAGTCTGCCTTGCCGCGGCTGGGACAAGTGGGACGGGATCACGATCCGGATGTTGTAGAGGGGATTGTTGTAATGCGAAAAGGCGGAAATCCCAGCGAAGTGATTGCAAGATTGAAGGAAAAGATCACGGAGCTCAACAGCACCATACTACCTGGTGATGTACAGATAAATCCGTTTTACGACCGGGAAGATCTGGTTAACTATGCAACGCACACGGTTATGGGGAATATGCTGGAAGGCATCATATTCGTGACGCTTATTGTGTTTCTTTTCATGGCCGACTGGCGAACCACGCTCATCGTGTCGATCATTATCCCGCTTGCTTTGCTATTTGCCTTTATCTGTTTAAAGCTGAAAGGCATGTCGGCCAATCTGTTATCAATGGGGGCTATAGATTTCGGGATCATCATAGACGGTGCGGTGGTCATGGTTGAAGGTATCTTCGTCGCCCTCGATCATAAGGCTAAAGAGAGCGGGATGGATAAGTTTAATCGGATGAGCAAGCTGGGAGTGATCAAGAAAGCCTGTTTGGAAAATGGAAAGGGTATTTTCTTTGCGAAACTCATCATCATCACCGGCTTGTTGCCCATCTTCACGTTCGAAAAGGTGGAGGGCAAGATGTTCTCCCCACTGGCCTGGACGCTGAGTTTTGCCCTACTTGGCGCATTGTTGTTGACCTTCACGCTTGTACCTGCAATGGCGAGTGTATTATTGAAGAAGAACGTTCGCGAAAAACATAATGTATTCCTGGAGTTCGTGATCCATCATACCCTGCGCATATACGATCATTGTTTCAGGCTCAGAAAGCTGGTATTTGGTTTTTCGATCTTCTGCCTGGTGGCGGGTATGCTGAGTTTTAAGTTTCTCGGCACAGAATTTCTTCCCACGCTGGATGAAGGTTCTATCTATGTTCGTGCTACGGGGCCTCTGAGCATTTCTCTGGACGAGACAAAAAAGCTTTCCAATGATATCAGAAAGGTGTTCCTGAGTTTCGATGAAGTGAAGCAGGTGATGTCGCAGACCGGACGACCGAATGATGGGACTGACGCAACAGGCTTTTACAACATGGAATTCCATGTAGACATCTTTCCCAAGAAGGAATGGAAGCGCAAACAGTCGAAGGAGCAGCTGATTCAGCGAATGCAGGAAAGTTTGAAGGGCTATCCGGGCATAAGCCTGAATTTCTCACAACCCATTTCTGATAATGTCGAGGAGGCAGTTTCAGGTGTCAAGGGATCGATTGTGGTGAAGATGTTTGGAGATGACTTCTCCATTATCGAACGGGAGGAAGAGAAAATATTCAATATCCTCAAAGATGTGGAGGGTATCGAAGATCTGGGAATTCTGAGGAACCTTGGACAGCCTGAGTTGCAGATCAATCTGGACCAGAAGAAGATGGCGCTTTATGGGATCACCACTGCCGATGCAAATGCCGTTATCGAAATGGCCATCGGGGGCAAGGCAGCGACAGAAATCTACGAAGGAGAAAGAAAGTTTGATTTGATCATCCGGTACCCGGAGGATTTCAGGAGTGATGAAAATGCGATCGCGAACCTGATGATTCCTACCATATCAGGAGGAAAAGTACCACTGGGAGAAATTTCGGAGATCGGCAAGATAACGGGCCCAAGTATGATATACCGGGATAAGCATCAGCGCTATGGTGCCATCAAATTCTCTATTCGCGGAAGGGATATGGGAAGTGTGATTGCAGAAGCCCAGGCGAAGGTGAAAGAGCATGTTAAACTTGAGAAGGGCTTCAAGCTGGAGTGGGCAGGTGATTTTGAAAACCAGCAAAGGGCTTCAGCCAGGTTGTCTCAGGCTGTGCCCGTCAGCTTACTGCTCATCTTCTTGAACTTGTTTGTATTGTTCGGCAATATCAAGGATTCATTGCTGGTGCTTAACAACGTTCCTTTCGCGATGGTAGGAGGTATACTTGCCTTGCTGGCTACTGGCATAAACTTTAATATTTCCGCAGGGATCGGCTTTATCGCCTTGTTTGGTATATGTGTGCAGAATGGAGTCATCCTCATCACCAGGTTTAAGACCAATATTTCAGAATTGAAGCATAAACCTGACTGGACATTTGTTGACGCGATCCGGGATGGCCTGGAAACAAGAATACGCCCGGTTATCATGACTGCTCTTATGGCCGCGATTGGGTTGATGCCGGCTGCCCTTTCTACCGGGATCGGTTCTGAAGCGTCTAAACCACTTGCTGTTGTTGTGATAGGTGGCCTGATATCGAATACCTTATTTAATTTGTTTGTATATCCGACGGTTGTTTACTGGGCCTACCGGCCGAAGAAGGGTTTGACATCATAGTCAAGCCCTTCTTCACTAAATGAAATGCGTCACAAACAGCCTAAATTCCGCGGATAAATTTGGTTAACTCCCCGACCAATTGTGGATGCAGGGGAAGTTCATTTTGGGAATAGGTAGCCGCATTAAGTTGCCGGTCCGCCGGTGCAGCCTTCAATATGTGACTCATTCCCTCTACGAGCAGCAGTTTAGCCTTGGGCTGCGCATTCTTTAACCGTTTTGCGTTATCTGCATCTACTTGAATGTCATGGGTGCCCTGAACGATCAGCACAGGAATCTGCAGTTTGGCTATCTCCGTTTGGGGATCAAACTTCATCCATGAGCTAAGATACAGATGAACTGAGGGTCTGAAAAGTGCGTCGAAGCCAGCAGTTAATGGCTGGTGGACTTGATTGCCAGATCTGATCGTGTCAAGAATAGTCAGGGCCCGTTTGTTGTCATCAGGAGATAGTGAGGTTTTAAACTGAGTCTTCAACAGATCATAGGCAGAATAACCTGCGCCAGAAAGCGAGATCAGTCCGTCCACTTTCTCCCGTTCGGCAGCCACTATCCCTACCAGGGAACCTTCACTGTGGCCCGCTACAAGGACTTTTGAAAAGCGCTTATCGTTCTTCAGATATTTGATTAATGCCACGGCATCGTTAACCCCGTCATCAAAGCTGAGTTTAGCTTCCGGTGTGCTGTTACTGCTTTGTCCGACTCCCCGTTTGTCGTACCGCAGCACGGCAATATTATTTGCCCGGAGTTCATCACTCAGCTTCAGGAAATAGTCTGGTTTTCCGTTGATGAGCATGGAATTTCCATTTCTGTCGGTAGGCCCTGATCCCGCGATGAGTATTACCACCGGCATTTTGCCTGTTGTAGGGGGCACAGAAAGCGTACCCTTTAAGACGGCGCCTGGTGTGTTCACAGTGATCAGTTGTTCTTCCGCTTTGAGCGCAGTCTGTTGTCGCCTGTCGGCATTTACATAGAAGCCGGCTAGTTGGTTATTACTGTTGAAATGCAGATAGAGGACGGGGCCGGACTTCTCAAAGGGGCAAATAAAGCTGGTTATTCCCTTGTCGGCACTGAAAAACTCACTTGTAAGCAGTGCTCCAAGTTGTCCCTTTAGCTGACTTATCAGGACCGGGAGGCTAGCCGGGCTGATGCTTTTCTTCACTTCATCAGAAAATAGCGTGTATAAACTATCTGACTTCCCCGCATTGAAATAGCCAACGAACTTCTGCGCCGCACTGCGCGTAGCTGGTGTATCCTGAGCATATCCGTTGGTCAGGAGAAGTGCCAGCAGAAGCGTAAGTAGAACAAATCTTTTCATGGTTTATTTGATTAGCAAAGGTCTAATAAGAAGTTGATTTAAAGAGATGGAGATGATTTCTGCCAGCAGCAAGGCTGCAATGAAACTTAGATTAGCTTTCGTTCCCTTAAGGTTTGTGCAGGTTTTAAAGGCATGGAGCATCAGGGCGATCATCCATATCACCGGAACCAACATCAGAATAGCCACAGCCATTACTGCGATATTGATTTCTTGGGGATTGGTGATATGAAGAACCGGGCTGAAGCCGATAATGGCTACCAGGAGCATTGGCGCGCGAGAGAGGGCCATTGTCCCCGCAATATCGATCAGCCTGAAGGAAGACCTCGCAACAAAAAAGGCGACGACGGCAGAGGTAAGCACCATGCTTCCCCACGCAATGAGTTGTTCAAAAGCGAAAATGGATAGGGGGGCCTTCATCCCGATATGGGCGTCGATGGCGCCATCGAAATGGGTTTTGCTGTAGAATGAGATGATGAGGGTGGCTAACATAAAGAGGAAGCCGAGGAGGAGCGCTTTAAGTCCGGCGACGTAGGTGAAAGGTTTAAACAGCCAGGTTTTCATATAATGGGTTTTTCAGTTTGCTCAAGCTTTAGAATCAGGTCGTCCAGGAGATTTCTTACGGTGGGGTAACTCAGTCCCAGCTGCTGGGCCATAAGCTTCAGGCTTCCGCTGCTCTTTACGAAGTCGAGAATGAATTGTTGTTCCTCTGAGGAGAGACGAGCCAGGACAGGAAGTTGAAACTTTCCGGAAACGGTGGTTTCACAGGTGTTGCACCCTAAACTTGTTACCTGCAATGGAGCAGAGCAACTCGGACATAGATCAGGAAGTCTTCTTTGGGTCTTAGACATTGTTTAGGATTGGTTAAACAATATTAAGAAATGATTTAATAAGATGAAAGGTTTTGTGGAGATTTTTATGATTCGGCCTATCCTTGTTGCTGCCTAAATTTAGAATCGTTTTTCCTCTTCATGTGATATCAGGTGCAGAAGTTCTTGGCTGAATCGATTGAAGGCGGATATACATTAAAGCAATTGCTTACAGCACTCCTTGATCTCGTCAGCCAGCTTTCTGAGGGGGAAGGCTTTTTCGTTGAAGTCTGAATCCTGTAGAACACCGGTTGCTAATTCCATCTTGTCAATCGAGGTATAGTCGTCGTTTATAGTATATAGACTGCTTTTCAGGATCTGAAGAGTCTCCTCGATCTGCTTGATTTCTTCATGAGTGTTATAAGAAGATACGGTGTTCAAGCGGAACACAGAGAACAAAGAAGTGACCATAGAACTGAGTTTCAGATTGAGCACCTGGAAGTGGTACACTCCTTTTTCTTTATCCATGCTGCGTCGGGGCTCGCTCTGCATGCTCGCGAAGGCACTTGAAAGACTCGCCAGACTGGTGTAAACTCCCTTTCGTGAAAGCTTGTAAGACGTGACGTCCGCCGGCTTGCCGGTAGCTTCCTCATATAGTTTTTCGAGATACCGGATATTCGACTCAAGCACCTGTTTGATATGAAAGCCAAGTCTTTTACTTTCCCATACGGGGAACAGATATGCGGCCGCGAAGGCTATGATACAGCCCAGGATGGTGTCGTAAATGCGTTCCAGAATAATAGTGTTGTTGTGGCCTGAATACACGTTCAGGCATATCACGACCATGGCTGTGATGAAGATCACTGCGACGAGGTAATTGGTGCGAAGAAACGCCAGAAAGCCCATCAGGAAGAGGACGGTGATAGCAAGCTGAACCTGGATGTTGTGTATAAGCAGGAGCACTGCAAAGCCTGCTACAATGCCCGCGAGACTACCGATAAGACGTTGCTTATTTCTCTTTTGAGTGATATTGAACGACGGCCGTATGACTACGAGGATGGTCAGGAGTATCCAGTAATTGTATTCGCCTAAATTAAACAAATAGGACAAGCCAAACCCCACCATGCTTGCTGCGGTCAGTCTCAGCGCGAACCTGAAGATGGGTGAGCGAAGAGTAAGGTTGTTTTTAATAGTCGAGAAGCTCAGATCCTGCACTGATACGAAGCGGGAGTATTGTACCTGCTTATCGTGGTCACCCATGCCGGATTTTATGGCTTTGATGTATTCGTCGATTTGTCGGATGTTGTTTTTGAGTTTGGTGAGCAGGATTGCGTTGCTGCTGGTCTCCCGGTCAATGATGTACTGAAGCCTGTCTTCCAGCAATTGCGTTTTCTTCAGGTAGCGGTTGATCCGCGGCCTTCTGTTAGTCTGGAGGGCGTCACTGATGACGTGTAGCTCCCTTACCTGCAAATTGATTATTCCATAAACAAGTTCCAGGACCCCGCTTACTCTAAAGTGTTCTCGTACAAACTCGTAATCATAATGTATGGCTGTGATCTGATCATACAGGTCGATTGCGCAGGAGGCTACCTGTATGAGCCTCTGGCCTTCTGTATTATGGGGACTCATGGCCTGCCTGTCTCGGATCAGGAGATTTCGGACGAGTTCCTGTTTATCGTTAATGCGTACATGGAGGGCCAGTATTTTCTTGTAGCAGAGGTCTAAGGGAACGTCCGGATCATAGAAGGGAGCTTTCGCATGAAGAAAGTCGGCTGTCGCAGTGAGACATTCTGCTATAGCATGCTTTAATGACCGTAGAGGCCAGAGTTTGATGTACAGGTAACTCACAAGATAGTACCAAACACCTCCTCCGAGAACATATAAACTGAATTCAAGTCCGTTGGCAGGCTTAAAGCCCCAGCTGAAAATGGCCTGACCGATAAGCGATATACCCAATACGCTAAATCTAGGCCCATAGGCTGTCAGCATGGAACAACTGAAAACCACAACAGAGAAGACGATGGCTAGGAGTAGAGGGTAGGGCCAGCTACAGCTAACCGCCAGTGAGATCAGGAAAAACAGGGGTACGCTGATCAAGAGGCTGATTTTCTTGTCGGCCGGTGTGCCGGCACTTTCTGTGATACCCACATTGAGTGCTCCCAGGCCGACAGTTATCGCCGCATTGGGATGCCCGAGGCTGAATAACACACAAACGGGTACTACCACGCTTAAGGCGATTCTGATTGCGTCAGTAAAGTACTCAGAAACAAAAAATCGTCTTAAAGGTGCAAAGAAAGGGACTGTTCTCATCAACTGGATATCGCGGGCAAATGTACGATATCTTCCCGAACAGTTCAGACTGTTGATGGTTTGCAGATATTAGCAAACTCCCTCAGGCTTGAACTCTTGCCAGGCGCCCCCTGGGATCAGTTTCTGATGCCTTTATAATGATCCGCTGGCGTTGCTGCCCTCTGGCGAATCATTCTTCTCTATGATGAGCCGGTCTACTTTAAGTTCACGGATATGCAGTTGTCCGATTTTCGCCCGCTTGATGTTTAGTTTTCCGATGGCAAGTGCGCCAATAGCCAGGGCTCCAACAGAGAGTGCTCCTATAGCGAATGCTCCGACAGCAATTGCGCCAACGGATAGGGCACCGACAGCCTGTGCGCCGATTGCGGTTGCACCTGTTGCTGAAGCTCCAGTTGCCATAGCTCCTGTTGCCATTGCACCGGTGGCAGAAGCGCCAACCGCTTTTGCCATATCTAAGTTGAGGAATTTATGAGATAGTAGTTTCATTGTTATCGGTTTGTTGTTTAACAGCGAAAGCCTGGATTGATATACGGGCTGTTTTATGTTGTTTCTTCTGTGACCGGTCTCTTCTTTACGATATCATGAATGGCCTCGTCCAGCTGTTCAGAGCTCTGGATTAACATGTCGCAAATGTTTCTGAGATTCTGGTCAATTTCCATTTTATTCAGGATGTTCACAAGGCCAATGATATTTGCCAGAGGTCTCCGTAGAACGTGGGACTGCGCCCAAACGATCTGTTCAAGGAGGTTGTTTTTTTCCTCAATCTCATTCTTCGCAACTTCCAGTTCCTCGTTTGCGACAACTGTTTCGGTGATATCGTAGCCCATACAGAAGACACCCGAAGGGGCACCGTTCTCGTCGAACATCGCGGAATATTCCCATTGGGTGACGATGTACTCACCCTTTCCATCATGCTTGCGGATAGTGGCGGGGAAAGATTTGTCGGGAAAGCGGAAGCATTGCCTGGATACCTCTTCGCAGACTTTGCAATCATCCGGGTGCATTGTCAGGAAGTAGGGCTCGCCAACAATATCGTTGCTGATATGGCTGAAAGCTCCCGCATAGTTTTTATTGACGTATCGGTATTTGCCATCCATCCCTGCGATGATGATGTAGTAGAAATGAGAATCTTCAAGAAGTCTGATCGTATCTTTAAACTTTTGCATGTGGGCCCATAATGGAGCGCCCTGGTTTGAGTATGACCAAAACGCTTGTTGTAAATCGTTAACAAAGGATAATGTCATAAGTGTCTTTTTTGTTTGCACAGGAGATGAAATTGTAACGCGGTTCTCATATCCTGTGGATGGGGGGACATTAGGCCCTGACGAGAATCAGTTGGGTGACTAACACCAGTCAGTGCCGATCAGCATGATTTAATAGAGATTTGTGGTACAAAATAAAACATGAAAGCTATGAACACATTAATGAAAGCAACACCGAGTCCATCTTTAAAAAAGTTATTTGAAGATTTTGGGACATACGACAGCCTATTTGACGGTTCATTTTTTAACCGTGGCAAGCAGGTTCCTGCCGTGAACATCAAGGAAAATGAAAAAGGCTTTGACATTTACGTCGCTGTGCCGGGTTTCGAGAAGGAAGACTTTAAACTTGATATCGCTAATAACGTCTTGACAATCAGTGCGGAACGGAAAGATCAAAAAGAGGAAGACAAGGACAATTATACCCGTAAAGAATTTTCTTATTCTTCATTTAGCCGCTCGTTTGGTATTCCGGATAATGTTAAGGAAGATCATATCAAGGCGAAGTACGATAAAGGCATCCTTCACCTGAAACTTGAAAAGTCTGACAAGGCCTTGCCTAAACGGAAGATCATACCTGTTGAATAACAGTCATAAGGATCGCCGGGCGTGTCTTGTTGAATCGCGGCTGATGCAGCAAGCCCATCCTGTTTTCCCCCGGGTGCCCGGCGCTCTTTTATTTAAGCGAATTAGTTATGGAAGAAAAACATCAAGTAAGAACTATGGATGAGGCCGTTCAACTGTTCGAGAGCGTGTTACCTGACCCACGAACAACCAATTTGCCGGCAATGTCCGACCACTTTATCGTCAATGAAGAAGATGTGATTTTAACCGCTCAGCGAGCTAAAAGTAGCATAGGGTACAAATGGAGGATTGAGTATCCTATATGATTTTCCTCTTCATGGATAAGGCTGATCTTTCATCAGGTTTAAACCTGTGGTATCACTAATGTAGCGTATTTGTCTTATACTTGGTATGGGCAGTTTGTTGATTTTCAATAACATCTCCTTTAACCTAAAGCACATCTCGCTATCCATGAGAAAGATCCTGTTAATCGAAGATGATGAAGAGCTAAGTGAGAACCTTAGTGAAATCCTCCAGCTTTCAGGTTATCTCGTAACCAGAGCATCAAACGGGAAAGAAGGTGTTGAAAAGGCATTAAAAGACAGACCAGACCTCATTTTATGTGACGTGGTGATGCCCGTACTGGACGGTTACAGCGTGTTACATATCCTCAGCCGTCATCCTGAAACCTTTTCTATTCCCTTTATCTTTCTCACGGGGAAATTGGATGAAGCTGATGTACGGAAAGGAATGGGAATGGGAGCTGATGATTATCTGATGAAGCCATTCAACGAAAAGGATTTGCTTGATAGCATAGAGGTCAGGCTAAGAAAAGCAGACATTTTAAAGGGACGCGTGATGGCGGACCATACGCCCTTTGCTAACTTCCTCCAGGAGGTAAACGAATCGGATAACTTCGATCTGAGTACCAGCATTGATGTTCATCATTTTAAAAAGCGTCATCTCCTTTACAACGAGGGAGAAAATCCGATGTTCGTTTATTATGTAACGGAGGGGAAGCTGAAGAAGTTCCTGATGAATGAAGATGGGAAGGAACTCATTACCAATATGTACACAAAAGGAGACTTTTTTGGATATAAGGCCATTTTTGAAGATGATGTGTACCGTGAGAGTGTGGAGGTGCTTGAAGATGCTGAATTAATACTTATCCCAAAGGCGGACTTTCTTCAGCTGATTAACAACGACCGCCAGATTGCACGTCGATTTATTAAGCTGCTGTCGCATAATCTGGTTGAAAAGGAAGAACAGCTGCTGAACCTGGCTTATAACTCGCTTAGAAAAAAGGTGGCGAAGGGGATTATTGACATCGTAGATAAATTCCACGACGAAAAAGATGGATTGCCTTCCGTTCAGGTATCGCGGGAAGACTTGTCGAATGTAATAGGTTCTGCCCCGGAATCGACGATACGAACCTTGAAAGAGTTCAGGATGGAAAACCTGATTGATATTGCAGCTGACGGGAGTATCTGTGTTTTGAATGAGAAGAAGCTGCGCCACCTTCAATATTAGACATCATGATGGAGGGAGGCCAGATGCGGCGAGAAAGGGAAAGTCTTAGCGGCGCCCGTCAAATAAAACATGCGCCGCTACATAACTTATTGAGCCCGGGTTAGCTTAAGATGAGTTTTCATACCGTTGAACTCAGAGGTTATAACTGTTGAGTCACCATAAAATTTACCGGTTTGAGGCATCACATTGCCACCGATGTCCAGGGAGAAGGTAAAATCAGCACCTTTAATCTTGCCGTCTGAAATGGGGAGATCACCCTGAGGACTTGTGACGGTGCCAGTTAAATTTTCTCCGTCAACCTTGAAAGTGTAAGTCAGGGGGAGATCCATGTCTCCGAAATTCAGAACACCCTGCCACTTTCCAGTGAGGTCTGCAGCCGCAGCCAGGCAGATAGCAAAGCTGCAAATCAGCAGCGCGATCATTGAGATTTTCCTTTTCATATTATAATTAGTTTGGTGACTAAATATACATGTTTTGAATACAGATAAACAATGTTGGAAAGTATTATTTTTCTCTTAAAATGTTCTTTATTTGGGTATTAGCCGGACAATACATAATTCAGTTCAACCACCCCTGAGCTAAATTGCTTACTGCTCAGCAGTGTGAGGTTTATTTTGTCTTTGGTATTGACAAACAACGGAACGCCCTGTCCCAGAACAATAGGATTAACGAAGAGCCAATAGCCATCAATCAGGTTCAGTTCAATAAGTGCATGTGTTGCTGTAGGGCTGCCAAAAAGCAGAATTTCAGAACCTTCCTGTTGTTTTATTTCTTCTATCCGGGATGGAAGATCATCACTGAGAATTTCGGTGTTTGGTCTATCTTCTGCCTGCATTGTTTTAGACAGAACGATCTTGTGTGCATTGTTATACCATTTGGAATGTTCAAGGTCATGTTTGGATGCTGAAGGCTTATCGCCGGCTGTTGGCCAGTAGTTCTCCATCATCTCGTAAGTTACACGTCCATATAGCGCTGTATCGGTTTTCTCTATGCGTTCTCCTACAAAGTCGAAGATCTCCTGATCTACCTTAATCCAGTTCATCTCTCCGTCGGGCCCCGCAACAAAGCCGTCGAGCGATACATGCATAAATGATATTATCTTTCTCATAAGGCTATATTCAATCGATATCAACCAATCTGAAAGGTGTCCCCGTTCCCGTAGTTACAAATTTATTGAAGCTATAGAGAAAGCTTTGCCAGCCGCTTGTACATAGCTCGTAGCATTCCACCTCCGGACGCAGACCCTGATGTGTTAAACGAAGGGATGTTCCCTCAGGTGCAGAGGATATGTTCCATCTGATCCGGGTATTGATCCATTCCTTATTGTTAACCAGATCGGGTAGGTCTATCAGCGCATCCTCCACCCGCCAGATGATCTGTTCGTTGCGCACGAGTTCTTCAACTCTCATGGTTTTGAACACCTGGGGTCCAAAACGAATGGTAAAAACCTGGCTTACCTCCTCTGCTGATCCTTCAAAGATTTCGGTCCACCAGTCACTGATGTTTCTGGTCAGGCTATCATAAACTTTGTCTTCTTCGGCTTTTAAGATAAGACTTGTTGTAAAATCGCTCATAGGTTTGTTTATTAGAAGTTTCCGGTTAGATGTCATGAGCAAAAATGACTAAAACCGACCAAATACTACTTGCCATAGGGCAAGATTTGAAGATTGGGGCACTGGCTATCGGATTCAGGTAATCGTTCAATCCATTTTGTGCTGGTTCCTGTAGTTTGCCGGAGAAAGCCCCATCAACTTCTTGAAGAGGCGAGAAAAGTAGAAGGGATCATTGAAGCCTAGTTCCCGGCAGATCTCTTTAATGCTTTTGTCTGTAAAATACAGGTATTGACAGGCTGTTTGAACCTTTAGCTGAATGAAATATTGTTTAGGGGAAGTTCCTGTTTTGTCGCGAAATAATTTCGAATAGTGCGTCACAGAAAGATGTTGCTGAGCTGCGAGGTCCTTAACCGAATACAGGCTGAACGGATTTTTTTTCATGAACTGGATCGAGTTAGTGATTTTATCGCGCCCCAGGGTTAAGGGGTCTATTTCCTGGGCATAAAGAAAGTTCGCGAGAAGCTCCAGGTATTTGATGTTAACTATTTCCAGATTTCGTTCTTCAAAGCTGTTCGCTAAGAGATTGAATATTTGATCAAAATCCTCAATCCTTCGTGCAGAATAGGCGAGGAAGACCGGCTCAGCGCCCAATTCAGAGTACCTTTGGTACAAGTGATCAGCGCTTTTTCCGGTAAAATGCAGCCAGTAGATAGACCATGGATCAAGCAAAGAGCTTTTATAATGATGAGGCGTGTTTTTGGGAAGAATAACAAAGTGATTGGACTTTAATACCGACGTGCTGCCTGATACATTGACCGTTCCACTGCCTGAAGTGCAGTAAAGAAGAATATACTCACTGCATCCTGATTTCCTCTCCCTGTCATGGTAGATAGCATGTGGATAAAAGCCGCTTGCCACCACATGGAAGCGACTGATCAGATGATTACTGGCAATATTACGCTTGATATTGGGTGGCAAGACAATCATCTTTTGTCCCACAAAGCCTTCCTTTTTTTTCTTTGTTGTTTTCTCTGCTAAGGTCATTTATGGTGAATAAAAAGCCGTCCCGAATAGCTCACATAAAATTAGAATTCTTTTCTGATGCTCCAAAGCGTATAAATGTCCATCTCTTCAAATGGAATTTCCATTCAGCGTTCTACATCATCTGGCTATTTTTGATAGACCATTATAAACCCCTAAGCAATTAGGAACAATGATTCCTCCATTTATAAACCGTGTAATGTTATGAAAAAAAAACTCACCTATCTATTCTCGTCCGGAATCAGCATACCTGAATTTCAGACCAAAATCGGTTCTTTTATCATACTACTGAGCTTCCCGGTGCTTTGTCCGCTTTCCGGGTATTCTTCTGATAATCTACTTACCGGGGAGACACCGGGCAGCCGGCATGAGCGGTCGGTTTCGGAATCGGGCCTTCGATCACGGGCTGTCGTGGTAACAGGTACCGTTCGAGACGAGAAGGGCGAGTCTTTACCCGGAGTTAGTATTAAGATCAAGAATTCTGCAGGCGGTGCGACTACGGATATTGCCGGAAAGTTCAGTATCTCCGTGCCTGACGCTAACAGTATCTTGATCTTTACTTATGTAGGATATACCACTCAGGAGGTACCCATTTCAGGAAGAACAAGCCTGAACGTCGTATTAAGAGAGTCGTCCACGGCTCTTACCGAAGTCGTTGTGATTGGATACGGAACGCAACAAAGGCCAAACATAACAGGAGCCATCTCCGGGATCACTTCCGAAAGCATCGAAGAACGCCCGGTCGCAAGGATAGAACAGGCTTTACAGGGCCAAATGGCGGGTGTAGCCGTAAGAACGACTTCGGGTGCTCCTGGCAGCGACATTTCTATACGAGTGAGAGGTGCATCCTCTATTTCCGGGGATGCGACACCACTTTACGTTGTTGATGGAGTACCTCTCGATAATTTGTCGGGCGTCAACCCAGCAGATATTGCCTCCATAGACGTATTAAAAGATGCTGCATCAGCCGCTATTTACGGCTCCAGAGGATCGAATGGCGTTGTGCTGGTCACTACAAAGAGAGGCAAAAAAGGAAATCCCGTCATAACAGCAACGGCCTATACTGCCGTTTCGAACATCGAAAGAAAAGTGGATGTGCTGGATTCAGATCAATGGATTGAGTTCAACCAGAAGTGGCTGGACAGACAGTGGCGGATAAATAATCCTACTCAGGATCCGAATGCAAGTCAGGAACAGCGTATCGCCTATGCACAGAGCCTGGCTCCTGCAGGAACGGTTTACAGTACCCGGCAGTCATTGCTGCCCATAAGAGCTACATATGGAGTTTATGACCCTTATTGGGGAACCGATGCGCTGGAGCCGATCGACTGGCAGGATGAGCTTTTCCGTACAGCACCCAGCAGAGATATTCAGCTGAGTGCTTCAGGCGCTACTGATGCGGTTTCCTACGCAATTTCCGGAGGAGTATTTCAGCAGGATGGAGTGGTGCATGCATCGTCCTTTGACCGCTATTCCTTCCGGGCGAACATTGATGCAAAGATCAATAGCTTTATCCGGGTGGGGCTGATGCTTGCACCATCTCTGGCCAACAGGGAAGGCGCCAATGTGGACGGAAAGGACAATGCCGTTTCACGGGCATTGAGCTATGCAGGATGGACCTTGGCGGGGTCTGGCAGAATGGCCGGTGCACAGCCTTATAAATTCTATGGTGAATGGGGGGCCGGTGCAAACAACGTGAGTCCCTATGTGCAGGCGGTTTACAACGAACGCTTGAACCGGGATTTCAGACTGAATAGTTCCTTCAATGCGACTGTTGATATTGCCAATGGATTGAATGTAAATGCCTTGGTGGGTTGGAACTTTCGGGGGAACAGAGAACGTTCTTACAGCCCGACATGGATCCAGGGCACCTGGGATACATCCGTACCCGGAGAGAGATCGTCATCGCGATACACGACCCTCCAGGGGAATTCTCTTCTGACACAGGCGACTATCAACTATGACAAGAGTTTTGGCGACCATAATTTCAATGGTTTGCTCGGGATTGCTCAGGAGACCTACAAACAGGAAACTACAGACCAGGGCTTATCAGGCTTCCCGAATGACAAGACCTGGGTATTTAATAAAGATCGCGCCACAACAATTAACTTCAATACTATTGGTGGTTCAGAGAACGCCTTGCTGTCGTACTTTAGCAGGATTCAATACAACTATAAAAGCAAATATCTTTTCTCCGCATCGGTACGTAGCGACGGGTCTTCTAAATTCGGGGAGAACAATCGTTGGGGCGTATTCCCGGCTCTTTCCGCGGGATGGAGAATAGATCAGGAGGATTTTCTGCAGGGACTCGACTGGCTGAGCACTACGAAGCTAAGTGCCAGCTGGGGACAAACAGGGAACGACAGAATAGGGAACTCGACGTTTGTTTCTAACATGGCCGCGCTGAACTACGTTCTGGGTGATAACCAAGCGGTCAACAACGGGTATGTGGTTGGGAATATTTCCAACTCTCTGTTGAGATGGGAGAAAACAGATAGCTATAACCTCGGGCTGGATTTAGGTTTCCTACGAGATCGATTCACTCTATCCGCCGCCTACTATTACAAGAAAACGAGCGACTTGCTGCTTAGTGCGCCTGTTTCACTTACCACCGGTTTTTCGAACATGATGGACAATGTCGGCAATGTAGAAAATAAAGGATTTGAACTTGAAGTCAGAAGCTTCAACACAGTGGGCGCATTTAAGTGGAACAGCGGATTGAATATCACCGTCAACCGTAATAAGATCACCAAGCTGGGATCAGGAGACGCAGATATCCGTATCGGGCAAGGTGCGACGATTATTCAGCGTGTGGGTCACCCGATCAATTCCTACTATTTGCTTGATGCCGTAGGTGTGTTGAGAGAGTCGGATTTTAGTCCGGGTGCAAATGGAGCATTGGTAGCAAACGTTCCGGTTTGGTCAGGCCAAAAACCGGGGGATACGAAATACCGGGACGCAAATGGTGACGGTTTGATCAACGCTTCGGACTATATCGTTGCAGGTAATTATCAGCCTGACTTTGAATGGGGCTTTTCAAACAACTTCAGTTACAAGAATTTTGACCTGTCTATTCTCCTGCAGGGAAGAGTTGGCGGAGATCTTCTTGCGATCGGTTCAAGAGCCTGGAACAGGCCTACCAACGATCCTAAATGGATGTACATGGAGCAATGGCTCACCAAAGCCTACTGGTCGGAAGAAGAACCAGGAAACGGTAAGGTACCGGCATTCTTCTCCGCTGTTACAAGCGAGTACGACACCAATTGGATGTACGACGCAGGCTATTTGAGAATCAAGAACATTAACCTTGGGTACAACTTACCGCTAAAAGCCAAATTCATCAACAGAGCCCGGATATACGTATCCTGCGATAATGTCTATATGTGGGATAACTATTATCCAGGATTCTCTCCGGAGGGGGCGTCTCAGGACAATGCATCTTCCGACTGGGGTGCCTATCCACAGGCACGGACTTTATCATTTGGACTTACGGCAACATTTTAAATTCAATCTATCAGGACATGAAATCATCTAGAAATCATATAATTTGTTTAATGACCATAATGTCTGCGCTTCTACTAGGCTGCAACAAGGACATTATAGACATCGCCCCGATCGAAAATAACACAGCAGATGCATTCTACCAGAATGAGATCGAAGTTAAGCAGGCGATCGTCGGCGTATATGCCCGTCTGGGGCGGAACGGTACCAATACGGATTTTGCGACAGACTATTACTGGCTGGCCTCTGAAAATCGTTCAGACCTGTTGTATCTGGTAGAAGGAACATCGGCGCAAAACGACCAGCTTGAATTGAGGAAATATCTTATTTCTCCTAACTCCGGCACAGTTTCGTCGATCTTTGGCCGGCTTTACAGCCTGATCAAGGATGCCAACAGCCTCCTGTACCGAACTAAGGAAGGGGAGTATACCCGTTACAGAGCAGAGGCCCGGTTTATGAGAGCTTTTGCTTATTTCGAATTACTCAGGTCATTCGGTCCTGTTGCGCTGGTCACCGCACCTATCGAGAACAAAGATGCGATAGCTTTGCCGAGGGAAGATCCTAAAGTTATATACGCACAGATTATTTCAGATCTGGAGTTCGCTGCTGCGAACCTGGATAAATTCTACACAGGAGCTGATGCCGGGCGCGTAGGGAGTGTGGCAGCCAATGCATTATTGGGTCAGGTATATATGACTATGGCGGGATTTCCCTCCAATGATGCATCTGCATACCCCAAAGCTGAAACGGTATATGCGGGGATCATTGCGGATGTAGACGCGCGCTTCAACCCGGATTATAGCAAGATCTTCATTCTTGCAAATGAGAATAAGAACGACATTTTCTCTATTCAATTTGCTTCAGGCGGGAATAATACCGGATCAAGTCTCCCCGGATACATAACAAGCTCTCCCTCATCCGGTTCTCCCTTTCCTGAATGGACCTATGCGACGTACAATTTACAAGGCCAGGATGTACGGGTTGACACCATGCTGGTGAACAGAATGAAGGCGAGCGGAGACAAACGTTTGATGGCCAGCATCGATACCGGGTACTGGAGCAGTACCAACGTGGCTACACGAAGCTGGGTAACGCGAAATATCGTAACGAAGTTCCTGGAAAAAGATAACACGAATACCCGGATAAAAGCCTGGAATGACTTCCCGAGAAATTTTCCAATCATCCGCCCTGCAGATGTTTACCTCTACTATGCAGAGGCTCTTATCGTAAATGGAAAGGCCGGTGCTGCTAAGCCATATATCGATAAGCTACGCCAGCGAGCCGGGCTTGCGGCCCTTACAGCGGGTCCTACAATAGACGATATCAAAGAAGAGCGTAAAAAGGAGTTCATTGGTGAGGGACGACGTTTCTTTGATCTGGTAAGATGGGGGCAAGCCAGCGCCATTAGCACGCTGAGCAGCTTCGCACAACATTATCATTCGCGAACAAACGGACAGCTGCCCACTGCAAAGGACCTGTTGCTTCCTATTCCACAGAATGAACTCAATACACGGAACAACTGGAATCAGAATCCGGATTACTAACCGGGAGAATGGCCTAAATTAGCCATCACGAAGAATATGAACTTATGATACTGAACTTGCGCTTAATTTGTACGATGCTTTTCGCACTGGTCTTTACCGCCAGTGCGAAAGCAGATGTTATCAACCTGGAAGGGACCTGGAGATTCGGGATTGACCGGGATGATAAAGGTATTACTGAAAAATGGTTTAGCAGAAACCTGGAGGATGCGATAAGACTCCCGGGTTCTATGGCTGAAAACCTGAAGGGAGACCCGATAACGCTGCAAACGAAATGGACGGGAAGTATTTATGACAGTTCATACTATTTTAATCCACGTTTAGAAAAGTATCGTCGTTCCGATAATATTCACATTCCTTTTTGGCTGACTCCAGCAAGGCATTATGTAGGAGCAGCGTGGTATCAGAAAGAAGTTGTCATTCCAGCCAAATGGAAAGGGCAATGTATTATACTGAACCTCGAAAGGGCACATACTGAAACTCGGGTCTGGATAGATGACCAGGAGTTGGGAACTCAGAATTCACTGGCCGCTCCTCATATCTACGAACTTCGTTCAGGCCTTGAACCCGGTAAGCACCGTATTACCATCCGGGTCGACAATCGAATAAAAGAAATTAATGTAGGGCCGGATTCACATAGCGTGAGCGACCATACCCAGGGGAACTGGAACGGAATCGTCGGCAGGATGTTCTTAGAGAGCCGCCCACAGGTCTATTTGGAGGATATCCGGGTCTTTCCGGATGTTAAAAACAAGAAGGCGCTAGTGAGGCTCTTTATTGCAAACACATCCGGTTCGGCCGTTAAGGGCCAGATCAAGCTGGTGGCACGGAGCTTTAATTCCGAGAAATCTCATGAGACAAAGACTGTTCAATCATCTTTTAATGTAGCAAGATCAGGCAATACTAGCTTAGATGTCGAAGTCCCTTTCGGAGATGGTATGTTAACCTGGGATGAATTTAACCCAGCGCTTTACAAGCTGAGCGCGATACTCCAGGCGCGGGGAGCAGAGTCTGAAAAGGAGGTGCAGTTTGGAATGCGTGAATTCAGGATAGAAGGCAATCAGTTCCTGATTAACGGGAATCCGGTGTTCCTTCGGGGAACGCTGCATAACGCTGAGTTTCCTCTTACGGGTTATCCGGACATGAAGGTAGAGGGGTGGTTGAGGATATTTAGAACAGCGAAGCAATATGGGTTGAACCATGTGAGGTTTCATTCATGGTGTCCGCCTGAAGCTGCTTTTATCGCCGCCGATCAGGTGGGCATATTTCTTCAGCCTGAAGCACCAAGCTGGCCGAACCATGGACCAAAGATTGGTTTAGGGCAACCGATTGACAAATACTTGTATGATGAGACGGCCCGCATGATTAAATCTTACGGGAACTATGCCTCTTATACCATGCATTCAGCAGGCAATGAACCGGCAGGTAACCAGGTTCAGTACCTCAATGACTTTGTAGCTTTTTGGAAGAAACAAGACAACCGGCGCGTATATACAGGAATGTCTGTTGGAGGAAGCTGGCCCATTGTCCCGCAAGCCGAGTACCAGGTTAGGGGCGGGGTGAGAGGTTTGGCGTGGGACAAGAGACCGGAATCCTTTTCTGATTTTAGTGAAGGGATAGCCAAGTTTAAAGTGCCGTTTGTAGCGCATGAGATGGGGCAGTGGTGTGTCTTTCCGAATTTCGACGAGATCAAGAAATATAAAGGAGTCTACAGAGCCCGGAACTTCGAGATGTTTCAGCAAGATCTTCAGGATCAGGGGATGGGCGATCAGGCACGTGATTTCTTCATGGCATCGGGAAAATTGCAGGCGCTTTCTTACAAGCATGAAATTGAGAAATCATTGAGAACTCCAGGCTATGGAGGGTTTCAGCTTCTTGGTCTGCAAGATTTTCCGGGACAGGGGACCGCGCTTGTCGGGCTTATTGATGCTTTTTGGGAAGGGAAAGACTATGTCTCCCCTGAACAGTTTTCAAGATTTTGTAATACCACGGTGCCTTTGGCGCGACTTCCCAAGTTTGTTTTTTATAATAATGAGCGCTTTCAGGCACAAATAGACCTTTTTCGCTCGGAAAAAAATGTGCTGCTGAATGGCGTTGTCAGGTGGAGGATAAAAAATGCGGGCGGGAAGATCCTCAAGAGCGGAAGCTTCGCTCCCCAAAATTTCCGGAATGGGAACGGCATAAAAGTGGGTAGCATAGACGTTTCGCTAGCGGAAGTAGATCAGCCATCGCGGTTAAATCTTGAGGTGGCGGTTGATAAGAGCTCGTTTATTAATGACTGGGATTTTTGGGTATATCCGGCTAGTAATCCGCGGGAGGTACCTGGCATTTATTATACAAGCGTATTAGATAACAAGGCAAAGGAAGTGCTGAACAGGGGAGGAAAGGTATTCTTCAATGCAGCAGGCAAGGTTGTGAAGGGCAAAGAAGTGCAGATGTATTTCTTGCCGGTGTTTTGGAACACATCTTGGTTTAAGATGCGGCCTCCACACGTCACCGGAATGCTTATTCAGGAAAAAAGCCCGGCGTTTGATGATTTCCCGACAAGCTACCATAGCGATCTGCAATGGTGGGACATTCAGCATCGCTCTCAGACCATGATTCTGGAAGACTTCCCCGCAGGATTTAAGCCGCTGATCCAACCAATTGATACCTGGTTTTTAAATCGCCGCCTGGCATTGGTTTACGAAGCAAGAGTGGGTAAAGGCAAGATTATAGTAAGTAGTGCAGATCTGCGTAAAGATGCGGATGACCGCCCTGCTGCTGAACAACTATTTTACTCGCTACAGAAGTATATGGCATCAGAGAAATTCAATCCCTCACAGGAAGTGGATATTAATGTAATTGAGGATGTGTTCAAGTCGCCGTCGAAGCAGTTGTTTGACACCTATACGAAGGATAGTCCGGATGAGCTGAAACCCAGTTCCAGCAAGAATAAGGTCAACTAACTCACAGCCCTAGATAATCAACATGGAACAAACGTATAACAACCGTTATATTCTCGGCATTTCTTTCATCTCCGCACTGGGAGGCTATCTCTTCGGATTCGATTTCGCTGTGATCTCAGGTGCGCTTCCTTTCCTGCGGGAGCAGTTTAGTTTGAATGCCTATTGGGAGGGGTTTTTAGCTGGTTCGCTTGGATTAGGGTGCATCGTCGGCTGTTTACTTGCAGGGAAATTGGCGGAAAAGTATGGGCGCAAGCCAGGTTTATCATTGGCTGCGATCATATTCGCCTTGTCTTCTTTAGGGATGGCATTATCGTCGGGAATGAGTGTTTTCATATTTATGCGCTTCGTCGCCGGGATAGGAGTGGGTATGGCGTCAATTCTAAGTCCGCTTTATATCGCGGAGATTTCACCCGCATCAGTAAGAGGCAGGAATGTCGCGATTAATCAGCTGACTATTGTCTTTGGAATCCTCATTACTAATCTTGTAAATTATAAACTGGCAGGCTATGGAGACCAGTCGTGGCGAATGATGTTTGGCCTCGGCGTAATCCCTTCTGTTCTCTTTCTGATTGGCGTGGTGTATTTACCTGAGAGTCCCCGGTGGTTAATGTCGAACGGGCAGGAAGAGCGTGCAGCAGCGATTCTGCAAAAAATAGGTGATAAGAACTACGTAACGAAGACGGTCTCCGATTTTAAGCAAGGCTTCAAGAGTCAGCAAAAACAGAGCTTTGCTGCTGTATTTTCGAAAGCTGTTCGTCCGGCGATGACAGTAGGCATCACCCTGGCCGTGTTCCAACAGTTATGCGGTATTAACGTGGTGTTTAACTTCACGTCAACGATCTTCGAATCGGTAGGCGCAGATTTGGACAGGCAGTTGTCTGAGACCGTTGCAATAGGAATTGTAAATACCTTATTTACTTTGCTGGCCATGTGGGAGGTAGATAAGCTGGGCAGGAGGCCGCTGATGCTGGCAGGCTCCTTAGGCTTATCCATTGCATACGTAGTGCTGGCCACATTACTTCAGTCGCAAGCCGCACCCATCTGGATCAGCATAGTAGTGTTAGTCGCCATCGCTTTGTATGCCACATCGCTTGCTCCAGTTACCTGGGTGCTTATCAGCGAGATATTTCCCAATCATATTCGCGGTCTGGCTTCCTCCGCTGCAGTAGTTTGTCTTTGGGCAGCGTACTTCGTACTTGTCTTCACGTTTCCGATAATGGCCAGCATCCTGGGTACATATGGACCATTCTATGTGTATGCAGTCATCTGTATGGCCGCTTTTCTCTTTATAAAAAAGAGGGTTAAGGAGACCAAGGGACAAACCCTCGAAGAGTTAGAAAATAATTTCGTCTCACATTAAAACGTATCTCTATGAATTTTCCGAGTGTAAAAGCCTGGACCGAACGTGTAACTATCCCGACTTATGAAGTAGATGCACCCGATAAAAATCCCATGTTTTTTGAAAGGCGGGTTTATCAGGGGAGCAGTGGTGTAGTATATCCCAATCCAATCATCGAAAAGATATATGATGAGAAAATAGATCGGGAATATCAGGCGGTTTATCTCGAAAATCAATACATCAAGATCATGATCCTGCCTGAGTTGGGAGGACGGATTCAGATGGCTTATGATAAAATAAAAGAAAGGCACTTTATATATTATAACCAGGTTATAAAACCAGCTTTGGTGGGTCTATGTGGGCCGTGGATCTCGGGCGGTATTGAGTTTAACTGGCCGCAACACCACCGCCCAAGCACCTTCGAGCCTGTTGATTTTAGCATCGAGGAAAATCCAGATGGTAGTAGGACAGTGTGGGTTAATGAAGTGGAGAAGATGTTTCGAACGAAAGGAATGGCTGGATTTACGCTGTATCCTGGTAAGGCATACCTGGAAGTTAAAGCTAAACTCTATAACAGGACGGATCTGCCACAGACCTTTCTATGGTGGGCAAACCCGGCTGTAGCGGTTAATGAACACTATCAGTCTGTATTTCCTCCGGATGTAAATGCCGTGTTTGATCATGGGAAGCGTGATGTTTCTACTTTTCCTATAGCCACCGGAACGTACTATAAAGTTGATTATTCTCCCGGAACCGATATCTCACGATATAAGAACATACCGGTGCCTACTTCCTTCATGGCTGTTAATTCGAAGTACAACTTCGTTGGGGGATATGAGCACGACACGCGGGCAGGAGTGCTGCATGTAGCCAATCATCATGTTTCCCCCGGTAAAAAACAGTGGACATGGGGCTGCGGAGATTTCGGCATTGCATGGGACCGCAATCTCACGGATGAAGACGGACCGTATATCGAACTGATGACCGGAGTGTACACAGATAATCAGCCTGATTTTAGCTGGCTCATGCCTTATGAAGAAAAGTCCTTTAAACAATACTTTTTGCCTTACAGAGAGCTCGGAATAATAAAAAATGCGAGTGAGGATCTGCTGTTGAGTTTCAATCAGAATCAACGGGTTCTGACTCTGCGGCTATTTGCGACCAGTGCGCTGGAAATTCAGTTGACAGTGCATGTACAAGGTGCGATATCTATTCACAAGCAGATGTTGTTGACGCCCGAAGAGGTTTATGAGGAAACGTTTCAAGTGGGTGTCGAAGCAGGAGAGCAGGATCTGATGATCATCGTTGTTGACGGAGAGGGCAAAGAACGGTTAAGGTACGAGCCTGCTGCAGACGTAGAAAGTCCTATTCCCCAACCTGCAAAAGCGGCGAAGTCGCCCGAAGAAACTGAAAATTGTGAACAGCTGTTTTTAACAGGACAGCATCTGGAGCAATACCGGCATGCTACTCTAAGTCCCGTACCATATTATCAGGAAGCAATAAGACGAGATCCAGGTGATGTCAGAAATAATCAGGCATTGGGCGCATGGTATCTACGCAAGGGACAGTTCAAAGAGTCAGAAAAGTTCTTTCGGCAAGCAGTCGATACAATAACGCAACGAAATCCGAACCCCTATGACGGTGAACCCTTCTACAACCTCGGCTTGTGTTTGAAGTATCAGGGACGAATGGACGAGGCGTACGATGCGTTTTATAAAGCAAGCTGGAGCAGTGCCTGGCAAGATGGAGCTTATTATTCAATAGCGCAGATTGATCTGGTGAGGGGAGATTATAAGTCGGCCCTCGAACATATTGATTGGTCACTTGACCGAAATGCTCGAAACGGGAAGGCATATGTGCTAAAAGCACTTGCCCTTAAAAAGCTAGGTAAGTATATTGATGCACTAGAAATAATAGAAGAGGGGTTGAAGAGAGACCTGTTTAATATCGGCCTTTTGTTGCAAAAGGCGGACTGTCTGGGAAATGTAGGGGAAGAGGATAAAGCAAAAGAATCGATCAATTTGCTGGAAAGGCGCAGTCGTAGTTCCGCAAACACCCTGTTGGAGTATGCTGCTGATCTCGCATGGTGCGGTGAATACGAGGAAGCTATTCAAATGCTATCCTATGCCCAGGCAGAAGAACGGAATAATCCAATGTTGTTCTATTACGAAGGTTATTTCAATCAGTTAGCTGGAAGGACCGATCTTGCTAAAAGCTGTTTTAGCGAGGGATCTGAGGCTGATTCTGCTTATTGTTTCCCGAACAAGCTCGAAGATATCCTGGTGTTACAAATGGCTTTGCAGTTGAACCCCGCCGATGCTATGGCCGCATATTACCTCGGTAATCTCTGGTATGACAAACGTCAGTACGAACAGGCTATCAGCGCCTGGGAGTTATCGGCTTCGTTAAATCATGGATTTCCTACAGTATGGAGGAATCTTGGAATTGCTCAGTTTAATCATCTTCAGAATTCGAAAAATGCGCTTCAATGCTTTGAACGTGCTTACTTATTGAATCAAGATGATCATCGGGTACTGATGGAGCTGGATCAGTTACGTAAACGTCTGAATCATTCGCCCGGTAAGCGTCTTGAGTTCCTGAATGAGCACCGGCATGTAGCAATACATCGTGACGATCTTTATCTCGAGATGATTGCGTTGTGCAACTTCCATGGATTATACGACAAGGCTCATCAGCTAATCTCATCGCGAATCTTTCATCCTTGGGAAGGAGGAGAAGGAAAAGTTACCGGGCAATATGTCTATAGTCTCTTAGGGATAGCAAGAGCATGTATCTGGAACGGTAACTATTCCTCAGCACTAGCCTACGTGGAGGCGGCACAGAGATATCCGGAAAATTTGGGAGAGGGTAAATTATCAGGCGCAAGGGAAAATGACATCTTTTATTGGCTAGGTCGGGCTTATGAAGGGTTGAAGCAAATCAGCGAAGCGAGAGATTGTTATCAAAGAGCAGTGGAGGGTTTGTCGCAACCGGGCGCAGCAATATTTTACAATGACCAGCAGCCTGAGAAAATCTTCTATCAGGGATTGGCACGATACAAGCTTGGCGACAAGGCAGAGGCAGAGCAAATCTTCAATGATTTAATTCAATATGGAGAGGAACACCTCAACGACAAGATAAAGCTGGATTATTTTGCTGTTTCCCTGCCCGATCTACTCGTCTTTAGTGATGATTTGAGCATGCGCAACCGCGTCCATTGCTTATACCTGCAGGGTTTGGGACAACTCGGTCTACATCAACATGAGAACGCACAGCGTATTTTCAATACAATACTGGGGATGGATGCTATGCACCTCGGAGCTAAAACACATCAGGAGATCCTGCAAAATGACGACTCCAGATACCTGATGACACCATTGGCGTCCTTAGCAGATTTTGGCCAGGATTAAGTATGTGGCGGGGGTCTTGCGTCGATCTTATGCAAGTACATCCATCGATTAATTGGTATATTGCTTATGATAACATTAACCGATTATATGAAACTCTTCAAAGCTTGCTTTCTTTTTTTTGTTGTAATCCTGATTTGCGGCTGCAGAAGTCTTAAACCCGATGTAAAGAGCAAAGAATCCTGGATTTCATTGTTTAACGGAAAAGACCTGGATGACTGGTTCGTCAAGATCCACCATCATGACGTAGGTGTCAATTTTGGTAATACCTTCAGAGTGGAGGACGGAGTAATCAAGGTCAGCTATGATCAGTACGGCGACTTTAATGATCAATTTGGGCACCTGTATTATAAAGTGCCGTTTTCTTATTATCATTTGGTAGTCGAATACAGGTTTACCGGCCAATTACAGAAAGGAGCACCGAGTTACACGCTGCGAAACAGCGGGGTCATGTTCCATTCGCAGGATCCCCGCACCATGCCTAAAGAGCAGGATTGGCCAATTTCAATCGAGATGCAGTTTTTAGGCGGGCTGGGAGATGGTAAGCCACGGCCGACAGGCAATATGTGTTCTCCGGGTACTAATGTCGTATACAAAGGTAAAATTGCAGGGGATCATTGTATCAATTCTTCATCCAGGACCTACGATGGAGATCAATGGGTGAAGGCTGAGCTAATTGTTTTAGGCGACTCGTTGATCACTCATGTCATCAATGGGGGACACAGTGCTACAGTACTCCAAGCCACAAATAGGAGGAGGGGTAGTTAAGGGATACGATCCCTTGGTGAAACAAGATGGAAAGACACTAAAAGAAGGCTTTATTGCTTTGCAAAGTGAAGGTCAACCAGTCGAGTTTCGAAACATAAAGTTATTGAATCTGGCTGGGAAAGGGAACTAACAGCACTGATAGAGCCTGTATAATAGACTGTGTGTGAAGATATCCCTTGCTATTATCAGATAGACAACAGAAATTATTTTTAAAATAAAGAAGGGGGACTTAAATTGTCCCCCTTCTTTATTTTATTTTCCTTGCAATGCCTCCAGCACCCCTACGTAAGCAGGTTTTCGCTGAAAGCCCGCATTTACGGTACTTCCTGACGTGAAGCGCGTCCACAAGCCGACAGGCTCATTCGGGCGCCAGCTGTCACCTGAAGGTCGATCATGAGGACTTCTGAACGTGATTCCTGCTCTCCGGGCGGCCGGTATCGAGCTATTGTACGCTTTAACAAACCATTTATACATCTCAGCCTGTTCAAGATAAGCGGCCGGGCTAGCCTGGGCTGTAGTACCACCAGTACCGATGTCTAAGGCAGAGATCTTGATCAACTTTCCTGTGTTAGCCAGGCCTTGAAGCATTGCTTCAATTTTTGTCTTATCGTCACCAATATTTAGGGCTAATTCAGTAGCTATTCCGTCGACACGAGCTCCATTTGCTTCTGTGTAAGCGATGAACTCTTTAAGTCCCTGGATCTTGGCTGGATTGTCAATCAGGTTAGTTTCTGTAAAGAATATCTTATCGGTTGCATTAGCATATTTCTTAACCATGCCGATGGCTATTGCTGCATAATCTTTACCTAGATAATCTTGCCAATAAAAGGTATTTGCCGGAGGCGTACCAGTTGCCGGACCGCTTCTCAGTTGTGAGGGATCAGTTTCATCCATAGGTTGGTAAACAACACTCCAGGATTTCACATGGTCCTTACCTGCACCAGCGAGCAAGTAATTGCAAATATATTTTTTCATCTTCTCTGTCCAGATGGCTTGGAGATGCCAGTGCTTTATCTTTAACTTTAAGAAGGAATGCCACTGTTTGTTCAGAAAATAAGTCTTTATCCTGCTCAAACTTGCTCAACTGCTTTGCTGTTTCCTGGATTTTAGGCATACTCTCTTTATCGATGAGTGGAAGTAGATATCTATCGATCAGTGTTCTGAAAAACCTGATTTCATCATTGTAAAACCCGATTTCGGACCTGAGTTGTTCCACATCGGAGTACACGTAGGATAGGATGGGAGATAAATTGATTTTTACAGATGTTTCCATGGTCTCGTGATTTGTATAACGGTTTCGCTGATACAAATATGAGAAGGTGCTATAAGATGCGGGCTGAGTTTGGTCAGCTAAGTAGGCGATTTCGGTCAGTTGCCCGATTTATGATCGCCACAAGCTTTTTTGGCTGTTCGGTTGAAGCTATATAATACCTTATTCCTGTATATCAACTTTCCAGTGGGTAGCGACGGCTTTTAGCTCGTCGGGAGTCAGGTAGGTTACTGCTCCATGTTTCGGACTGGAAAAATTGGTGGCTTTCATCACCCCCTTGTTAAAATGTCCAAGGTTGGTGTAGTTTGCAAAGTCTGTAGTCTCACTAAAACCCATATTGCTCGGGCGCATGCCATATACGTCATACATCAATACCCATTTATCCGTACCAAGTCGCTTAAACAAATTCGGAGCCTCTGTATTGACAGACTCCGGATCAATACGCTTATCTCCACTGGTAAAGCCGGTGTTTACCCTGTCTGAAACAGCATGGAACAGTTGCGCCTTCGAGACATAGAACATCTGAAATTTATCGCCAACTTTTGTAATATCGGCATCAATACCTCCAATCGTGTTTATCTTCTGCGGCACGGTTTCCAGCTTCGTGAAATCCGCATTAGCATAAGAATAGTAGATGTTTGCATCCTTATTATTATAGCGGATCGTAAAATACACCATCATCTTCTTTTTCGCAGCATCGTAAATAGTCTCCGGAGCCCACGAACAGTCGATGTCGCCTAACTCGGGAAAGGCCTTGTCAACACGGAAATCAGAGTGTGTCCAATGAATCAGATCATACGATTTCATCAATACCAAAGCGCGGTTGTTACCCCAGCCATATTTCTCGGCCGGCCGTTCCCATTCAGTATCTCTGAAGCCCGCGCGTTTACCAGCTATGTGCAGATCGGTCATTGCCAGATAGAAAGCTCCGTCCGGGCCACGTGTAATATGTGGGTCGCGAACACCTTTCTGCTCGGCCAACTCGGAGCCGATAAAAACAGGATTGCCCCCGTTAATGTCTGTAAAGGTATATCCGTCTTTACTGATAGCCAGATAAGCCGACTGCGTCTGATCTTTAAAATAAACCAGCAGGTAGCCATTTAACTTTTTTTCATCAAAAGGAGGGCTTTTCTTGGATTTCTGTACGTTAGATACAATCTTGATACCTGTAGGAGCCGTAGAAGCGCGGTCGATGCTCTGCGCTGAACTATCGGATGTAAAAAGCGCTATAGTAACTATAACACAGAGTGTCTTTAAATATTTAACCAGGTTGCTGCAGTAATGCATGTTGGTAAGGAAGATAATTGGTGCGGATCCAAGATAAGAAAATTCTTTACCAAACAAGTTCGATCTCGCTATAGCTCATAAAAAAGCGACCATACAATTATATATGGTCGCTTTCCTTTTCGGTCATCCGCATTCTCAACCTATACCTTTTTAGGAGGAAGATCGAACGCGATAGCCTCGTGCTCAAAGTGATCCTTGTGAGAGCCATCACAGAAAGGTTTGTTTTTAGACAAGCCACATCTGCAGACGCTTACAACGGTACGTCCCTGAAGACCATACTCATTGCCGTTTTTATCCACGATTTCAAAATCGCCTTCTATTTTCACTGAACCGTTGTTGTTGATTGTAAGTCTTGTTTTTGCCATTTGAGTTTGTTGAAAGTCCAAAAGTAGGACATTGGATACAGCCCCTGCAATCTGATTGTTATTTAGAAGCGTTCTGCTGGCAGGACGTTCAGATCCCGCTGCGTTAATATGGCAAAATGAGGCCCCAGCTCCAGCCCACATCAAAGGAGGGGGCACTTCACCTTACAACCGGGCAATATTCTTATCTTAGGGATGCTAGTTAAAAGAATTTCTAAACTGCACAGGGGAGAGGTTCGTCTTCGTTTTGAACAGCCTGCTGAATGACTGCGAATGCTCAAACCCCAATTCATAAGCCACCTGGCTGACAGTCAGGTTAGTAGTTGAAAGCAATTCTTTAGATTTTTCGATCAACTTCTCATGTATATGCTGCTGCGCATTCAAGCCTGTGAGCGAACGCAGCATATCACTTAAATAATTCGGCGTATAGTTTAACTGCTCTGCTATGTATTGTACCGCAGGCACGCCCTGGTTCACAGGTTTACCTTCTTTGAAATACCGGTACAGAAGCGCTTCAAACTGCTGAAGAAGGTCGCTGTTGCCGGGTTGCCTGGTCAGAAACTGCCGCTTATAAAATCGCTTCGCATAACTTAACAGTAACTCTATTTGGGCAATCACCACCTCGTGGCTAAAATCGTCTATGCGGCTATTCAATTCTTCCTGGATAATTGTAAATACAGCCGACACCGTTGCTCTTTCCTGCTCGGAAAGGTGAAGAGCCTCGTTCGACGCATAAGAAAAGAAACCAAATTGTTTGATCTTGGAAGCGAGGGGATAGCCTTGCAAAAAATCCTGATGAAAGATGAGCGAGTAACCCTCGTTTCCCTTGTAAACTGCTGTACTTCCTACGATCTGGTTCGGAGCAGTGAAAACCATGCTGCCTTCATCAAAATCATAATAGCCTTGACCGTATCTGAATTTACCTCCAAGTTTACTAATGAAAGATATTTTATAAAGAGTTGTTACATAGCTAACCGGCAGCTTGCTCAGATTTATCCGTTCTTCCCGGGTGTCGAGTAGCGTGATGAGTGGATGAATCGGTCCGGGGATATCCAGCATGCGGTGTATCTCGGTAATAGATTCCAGCTTAGCCACTTTTGGCGCGTCATTTTTCATACTGTAAAATAAGGAAATGGCCGGCTAATAGCTGTGTTGCCGGCCATAAATAATTCTCAATTGTCGATCTCATTTGCAATTACCAGGGCAGGAGACCCTCTGATCCTGTGAAACTGCCTGTGGGGCCATCCGTTTCCAGGGCTACCCGGATGGGTTCACGGGAGCCAACTTCCAGACTGTCTGTACCCTGGAAATTATTCAATGCAGTAGCCGTATACCCGGGACTAGTCGCATTCACCTTGATGTTCTCTTTTTCAAGCTCCAGTGCAAAAGCTACGGTGACGGCGTTAAGTGCTGTCTTCGAAGCAGCGTAGACAATACCGAAATTTTCACGTGCCCAGCACTGCGGATCAGAGATCCATGTCAATGAGCCCAGGCTGCTGGAAACATTCACGATACGTGCTGCAGATGACTTGCGCAGTAGAGGCAGGGCCGCCTGGGTTACGGCTATAACCGCGAACACGTTTGTTTCCCAAACTTTGCGGACCTCGTCCAGCGAAACGTTAACCGCTCGTCCAGTGCTCATCAGCTCCTCCGGGCTTTTTGGCACCGTTCCGCCGTGGGATATACCCGCATTGTTCACCAGCAGATCCAGACGCCCATGCTCAGAACCAATCCGCACCATTGCCGCGTCAATGGTGCTTTGCTGAGTAACGTCCAGCTCTATAGCTTTCGCATTTTCGCCGATCGCAGCAGCGGCCTTTTCACCATTCTCCAATTTACGCGAACCAACATATACAATATAGCCATTCGCCGCGAGAGCTTTTGCAATTTCATTTCCTACTCCTTGATTCGCTCCGGTTACCAGAGCAATTGATTTATTCGCTGATGCTGTTTGATTTTCCATAATACACTTTAGTTTGTTATAAATCAAATGTCCGGGTACAGCCGAAGGCTTTTGTAACCAAATCAAGGAAAGTTGTAACCCGATTGAAACGCTGTCGCATACTTTTTCAAAGATTCAAGGGGATGATAAACGCTGCACTACCATACTGAAATTGTTTTCACCCCAATGGCCAGAGATCTTACCGTTCTCAATCGTGAGAATGTCGATCACTTTGATGGTGACTACTCTGCCGGTTGCCGGTATGCCCATTAGTGTTCCTGTGTGGGTTCCCGTAATTTCTTTCCGCGTCACCACCTTGTTCTCTTCTGCCACCATGTCTTTGATCTCAACCTGGATATATGAAAAAGAGGCGTGCAGGATCTTGGTAAAAAAGTAGGTCATGCCCTCAAGTCCTTCAGGCATATCTGGTACGCCAGAGTGGTTGATAAAATCCGGAGCCATCAGATCTTTCAATAATTCCATGTCGCAGGCCTCTATCGCAACCTTGTTATACCGGGTCACGAGGGCTTTGTTTTCTTCTTTGCTCATAATTTCTTCCAAAATTACCAGTCGCCATATAAGCGCTTTAAGCCTGGAGGTTCAGAAAATATGGCCGGAAGCTCAACTACCCATAGTCTTTGGGTAGAACCCCAAAGTATTTCTTAAAGGCTTTGGAAAAACTGGAATGGTTTTCGTACCCGGCTTCAAAATATACCTCGCCCGGGCGGGCTGCTCTTGATCGAAGGCGTTCAGCGGCGGATAGTAGCCGCTGTATCTGGAGCCAGCGGGCAGGGCTCTCATGGTAGATCTGCTGAAATTTTCGTTTGAATGTCGCAAGGCTCATGTGACAAAGGAAAGCAAGGTCCGTTAAACTGAGTTGCGACGAAGCGTGCGACTCCATTACCTGTCGAATGCGATCTTCATCGGGCCGGGTAATGTTGCTGGTTTGAAACTGCACTAAGGTGCCTGGATGTTTACTTTCCAGGTATAATAGGAGCTCCTTTAGTTTAACCAGTTGTAGAGCGGGACTCATTAACTGCTGTGTCATTAAGACATTCACGCTTTCTATATAGCTACGCAGATAGCTATCCCGGTCAATCAATTTATAAGGCCGTGGCGCTGTATTTCGATGAGATGCAGCAGAGTTCGCTGAAGACACCTCCTGCAGCACCTCATCATTGAAATAGATCATTGTACTCTTGATTCGTGCATTCCTGCTCAGCCGCTGAGTGAATAAGGTGTTTCCCGCAGACAGAATCAGAATTTGGCCCGGTCTAAGATGAATGGTCTCGTTCTCCAGGTACATGAGCTTTTCCCCTTCAGTAATCAGACTTATTAGGTGCTTGCTTAATGTAGCCCGCCCTTTAACAACCGCCGTTGATGAGCAGTACGACACAAACGCAATGCCGCTATCAACCTGGCCGGTTTCAACTAAGGAATCTGGTATATGTGACAAGTCCATCGGTGTAAATGTACCAAAAAACAAATCTTCCTTCCGTTGATGACTTCCCGGACGAATGGTCATCTTATATGCCAGGATCCGCCGGAGTATTCGGATTGTTTAATCGTTCCTGATCCGGGTAGGGGTAGAAGATCCGGTTGCGCTCAGACAAATCAGCAGGTGGCGCCGGACGGTTGAACCTGCGGGTATCTTCCCACTTAAGACCGCTCAAATATAGCTCCGCGCAACGCTGTTTGTACACTTCAAGCAGCAATGCCTCAGTTGTTATCGCACCCCCATACGGAGGCAAGCCGGCGTTGACGCCATTCAAATCACCGCTGGTTTGCGTCCGTACAGCATTGATCTGCACCAGCGCATCAGGCAGAGGCCCGTTCAAGCGCAGTGTAGCCTCGGCTTTAATAAGCTTGATTTCGTCATTTAAATACACGGGGACAGCCGTGGTCGGTGATGTCGCAAAGCCTGTTAGTCCTACAGTAGTTTCGCCTCCTACTGTGGTTTTACCACCGTTAAAGTAAAACCTGTAACGTTGATCATCTGTATAGTACAGAGCAGCAGGCAAACCGAAATTGTCGCGTGGTACATATGATTTTGTCACGTTGAACAGGGTGTAAAGCGGGTTAGGGCTCTGCGTCGTATAGGTAAAGCTCGATGTCCGTCCCAGGTCTACAAGGTTAGCATTGTCCAGGGCTTTTTGATAGTTCCCGGCCATTAAGCTGATGCGAGCTTCCATGGCATACAGTGTGTTCACCAGATCAAAGTCGGCACCCGATACATTGCTGCGGAAACTCGCATTGGGTGGATTCTCCTTGACCGCCGCCACGCCGAGGTCCAGAAGCCTAAGGGCTTCAGCAAACACCTGTGCACGATCCAGAAAGTCTACAGGAGCCGAAGTACTCGTCGTGATATTGGCCTGCGGAAATGCCATGGCTAATTCGGCGAGAGCCATTGCTTTAAACAGGTAAGCCTGTCCCATTATTCCGCTTAATAATGCCGGTTCAAGAGACGATATCTGAGGAGCGTTGTCGATCACATTTTCGCACATGGTCATCTCCCGCTGCATAGCCGACCAGTAGTTGAGAATACCGGCATTGGCGGTAGGCAACGCGGTTCCACCAGCTTCGAGTTCCAGAACGGTAGTGAAGGTAGCAAAGCCCTTCATTTCACGGGAGCTTGTGCTGGGAGCCAGTATAATGCTGCTTAATCCCGTTGTCGAATAGAACTGTCTTAAACCGATGCTCAAAGCAATAATTCCTTCTCTGGTTGTTAACACCTGCTCACCGGCTGCCGCGTTAGGGTTAACCTGATCCAACTCACACGACGATGCAAAAGCAAGCATCAGCATGGCTAATAGTTTATACTTGATTTTCATGACATTCAATTAAAGGGGTTAAAAACTGTATTGAAGACCCAGGGCAATAGTTCGCGGGATCGGTACCTCAACAAAGTCAAAGCCCCGTACCGCTCCGCTTTGTCCTGCCGCATTCGTTTCAGGGTCCCAGCCGCTGTAATGATCTATGGATAGTAAATTGCGGCCTGATAGCGTCACTCTTACGGGCTTACCTTTAAGGGATCTCAAACGCAGGTTGTAAGAAGCAGAAATCTCGCGCAGCTTCAGGTAGGAGCCATCTTCTATCCAGTTCTCCATAATGCTGAACAGGGCCGCTGAGGTGCCTTTCTGCACTTCTCCCCTTAATTCAGCTTCATAGCCTGCCAGGCCACCATAAAGATCACGGTCGCCTACACGCCTGGTAAAATTAAACACATCCCCACCGTACGAAGCATCCCATTGCATCCGGAATGAAAGGTCCTTGCCGATAGTTAACTCGTTGATAAACGAACCCGTCCATTTCGGATTCGGATCGCCTATCACCCTGTTAACGATCGTTCCGCTTGGTTGTCCCGTTTCGTTACGCCCCGTCGTTTCCCGTTGTGGCAAACCTGCAGGCGTCAATAATAAGGAGCCGTCGGGATTACGCGCGAAAGCAGTTGCATAGAAAGCACCCAGCGGATAGCCTTCCACAGCAGCTACCTGACCAAATCCTCCGGGAAAGGTCAGCAAGCCACCTGGAATATCAAACACTTTATTTCTGTTCCGGGAGAAGATAACAGAAGCGTTCCATGCAAGAGCGCGACGCTGAATCGGAATACCTCTTACCATGAGTTCAAGACCTTTGTTCGACATATTGCCAATGTTCTGGTATTGCGACAGGTAGCCGCTTGTAGGCCTTAAGTTGACCAACAAGAGGAGATCCTCAACAGATTTATCATAATACGAAAACTCAAAGCCTAAGCGGTCCTTAAATAAACTCGCGTCAAGACCAACTTCCTTTTCAACCTGGCGTTCAGGTTTAACGGTCGCATTACCCAGCTGCGAAGGGGCCACAACACCCGGCAAGCCTGCCAACAATGCCGCATTATAGTTGGTCAGTCGGTCATAAGCATTGATAGCTGTTAAATTCCCCGATTCCCCGTACGAAGCTCTCAGCTTAAAGGTCGAAAGCACCGAGCCAAGGGAAGAGTTTTTCCAAAAATCTTCTTCAGAAAGCAGATACGTGCCGCTTACTTTCGGGTAGTATTGCCATCGGTTATCCTGACCGAAAGAAGAGGCCACATCATTCCGTATGGCGCCGGTAACATAGATCTTATTTTTGAAGCCAATCGTTTCCTGCGCGTAAAAACCCAGAATGTTCAAGGTGGACCGGCTATCCGTTACAATCAAGTTGGTACCACTCGAAGCGACTTTACTTCCCGGGCTTAGTTGCGTTCCTGTAGTGCCCGCAGTGCTAACACGCTCAGTCTGTGCCGTAGCACCCGCCGCTGTGGTAAACTCGAAATCGCCCAGACTGGCCTTATAGCTCACGTTCAGGTCATTGTTCAATAGCAAGGCAATCCGGTCAGCCCGCCGCGCAAAGCCTGTGCTGTAAGAAGGGGCCGTATTACCAATCGGGATATAACCCGTAGCAAGCTGTGTAGAGTTGTCATAGCCCAGGGTATAATTGGCCGACAGGTTTTTCACCGGTGTCATATTCACCTGCACATCACCGATCAGTCTGCTGGTTTTCTGATTGAAATCAAACCGGTTGATCGCCTCCAGCGGATTGGTACGTAGCAAGCCGGTGGGTGCAAGGCTGGGATAGATACCGGTAACCGGGTCCGGATCCGGATTGACGAAGTTATTACCGAAAATAAATCCGGTCAGCGCGCCATAAGCCTCATTGATGCCTCCGTTCGGGATTTCTTTACTTCCGCTCAAACTATAGTTCAGTCCCAGTGATACCTTCATCCAGTTATTGAATCGTTGATCAAGCCGCAAACGGGCGGTACCTCTTTGAAAATTCGCTTTGTCGATAATACCCTCGTTACCCAGATAGCTGCCGCTCATGTAATACTGCGTATTGTCAGTACCCCCGGAAACAGAGACATTACTTTCGTTACCGAAGGCATTCCGGAAAATGCGGTCCTGGAGATCGTAGCGTTCAACAGGAACTTGCGTTAGATCCGTAGCGACCGTATTGGCAAACCGATACGGATACTGATTGTAGTCCAGCTTTTTGCGTATGGTATTTGACCTGAACTGTGTGGAAAAGCTAACCACAGGCGCACCCGACTTACCCCGCTTGGTAAAGATCTGTACCACGCCATTACTCGCCCTCGAACCGTAAATAGCAGCACCTGCCGCTCCTTTGATGATCTCGATCCTGTCAATGTCTGCCGGGTTGATGTCGACCAGCCTGTTTTGAGAATACCCACCCAGATCAACCAGCTCGCTTGAGCTATTATTTACAATCACACCATCAATCATATATAGGGGGTCGCTGGAGCCCGCAATCGTACTGTTACCTCTTAAACGCACACTGATGCCACCGGCGGGATTCCCTGAGTTCTGTGAAATCTGTGCGCCCGCCACTTTGCCGGTCAGGGCCTGATCGATAGACGTAGCCGTGCTGTTTTGCAGATCACGCGACGATACTGTCGATATCGCGTTTCCTAATTGCTTCTTGCTCGTTGCAGCTCCGGTACCCGTTACCACAACTTCATCTAAGCTCAATGCATCCTGAGATAGTTCAACATCTACAGTAACAGGACTTTGGTTCAACGTGACCCTTCTACTTACCGGCCGGTAGCCCGTATAAGTGACGGTCAAGGTATAAGTTCCATTCTGCACAGGAGCATTCAGGGTATAGGCTCCATTAACGGCGCTCGACGTTCCCATATTCGTACCGCTTAGTCTGATTACGGCGCCGATGATCGCCTCTTTATTTCGGGCATCCCTGATAACACCCCTAATGGTTTGTCTGGTTTGCGCAAGAGCTGCTTGTCCCAAACAGAGCAACACCAACAGAGCCAGAAAGGCTCTCGCTGTTTTCCAACGTAGTAAGATTTGTTTCATATTAAGCGCAGTTAATAAGTAATACCTTTTAATCAGGGAAACTCACTTTTCCCATAGAAACCCGGGGAATTCCAGCCGTCTCCCGTAAACTTTCGTTGGTTCCGGCGACGGCCTCATTGGCTAGCAGGGCAAACAAAACAGCTTCTTTTGCATCCGGGTTGATCCCCAAATGCGATGTGGAGCGAATCTTTTTAGAAAAATAGTTTTCGAGATGCGATACCAGGAGCGGGTTATGCATACCACCTCCGCTGATATAAATTTCGAAAGACTCTGTTGCTGGTATGGCAACTTCGATAGCATGAATAATGGCTTTTGCTGAGAATGAAGCCAGCGTGGCCAAAATATCGTAGGAGGAGAGGTGTTCCTCACCAGAAACATGAAGAGCCTGGTCCAGATAAGCGATGTTAAACAATTCAGGCCCGGTAGTTTTCGGAAATGCAGCCTCAAAGAAAGGATGCGCCATCAAAGCATCAAGCAGAGGCCTGTTAGTGCTTCCCTGCATGGCCAATGTGGAATCTTCGTCGTAGTACAACCCAGGGAAGTTTAGCTGTACATACTGATCCATAAGGGTGTTTCCAGGACCAACATCGGTCGAAAAGAACTGCTCGGGCCTGGATGCCGGTAAATATGTAAAATTGGCTATGCCACCCACATTCAGCATAATGCGATTTTCAACAGCATCCGAAAAGATCAAATAGTCGCCATAAACTGCAAGTGGAGCACCTTCACCTCCGGCAGCAATGTGTTTCTGGCGGAAATCGCTCAGGGTGATGATTCCTGTTCCTACGGAGAGGTGATCCGCATCTCCAATTTGCAAAGTAGCGTTCCCATAGGCGTCAGATGGATGATGATGCTTGGGCGCATGAAAAATAGTCTGCCCGTGGCTCGCAATCAGGTCAACCTCATTATTGCTTACTCCCCATTCAGTCAGGCACTCGTTTATAAGCCTGGCGTAATAAGTTCCGATGAAAGCATTAAGCAAAGTAATCTTTTCAAGATCAGCATTTCGTTTAGCAAATACAGATTTGATCTCTTCTTTGAATTCAGGTTGATATTCTTTAGTAATGAAGTGTTTAACCTTGACCAGGGTATTTGTCCCGCTCCCGGTAAATTCACAAAGGGCAACGTCCAGACCATCGAAAGAGGTCCCCGACATCAGTCCGATGATATTACGGACAGGTTTGCCAGCAATCTGATAGAGCTTTTCTATATTAAGGTTCATAAATCAACCAAATGAGCACTTATCGCGAAATCCGTAAAAAGAAGAATCCAGGAACTTGCTATTTTTAAGATAGGCATCTGTAATTTAACATGTCTTTCGCACAAAGACAAATTATTTATGCTATAAGGATATAATTGCCCGATGTATGAAAACGTGACATTTGCGATTTGATAGACTGCTTGGACTTGCTTTAGAGGTTCATAACATTTTAACAACCAAGACGACATAATGATAAAGCTGTTATTAACCGATCACTCACGTACCACCATCATCATCAGATTGATGGTGGGTGCAGTATTTGTTTCGGAAGGAATTCAGAAGTTCCTTTTTCCGGATAAAGTCGGTGCCGGAAGATTCGCGAAAATCGGATTGCCGAATCCCGAGTTCTTAGGTCCCTTCGTTGGATCTTTCGAAATACTCTGCGGAGCATTAATTCTTTTAGGCCTTTTTACCAGGTTTGCAGCTGTTCCCCTGCTCGTTATTATGATTGTTGCGCTGGCTTCCACAAAAATCCAGATACTAAATGATAGTGGGCTCTGGACAATGCTACATGATAGCAGAACAGACTGGTCCATGTTGCTGGGGAGCATATTTCTGATGATCAGAGGGGGAGGTAAGTGGTCTATAGATAGTTTAATTACGAAAAAACTGAAAGAATAAACACTATTTAAAATCTACGGTAATGAGAAAAGTAATTGGGGCGATCAACACAACACTCGACGCAATTAGCGATCATACAGCAGGAATCCCAGACGCGGAACTACATCTACATTACAGGGACCTGCTAAACAACTCAGATACCCTCCTGTATGGAAGAATAACCTACCAGCTTATGGGCTTTTGGCAAACGCTGCTTGAAAATCCTTCAGATGAAAAATCAATGAATGATTTTGCTGTTGCGATAGACAAAATTCAAAAAATCGTTTTTTCCCGAACGCTTAAAAATGTCGATTGGAACAGTGCAACGCTGGCCAATAAAGATCTTGAAGCTGAGGTTCTCACGCTTAAGCAACAACCGGGAAAAGACATTTTGGTCGGAAGCCGTAGCTTAATTATACAGCTGTTGGAACTGGATTTAATCGATGAGCTCCAACTTTGTATTCACCCGGTTGTTGCAGGTAGCGGTTCAGCCTTATTCGGTAAGCTCAACGACAGGAAGGTGTTTAAACTCAAAGACAGTAAAGTATTTAGTAGTGGTGCGATAACGCTTTACTATGAGCCTATAAGCAAAAACAGCTGAAGAGCTGATCAAATAACTCAATCTGCCTTGTAAGATTCAGTTTAAGCCTTCAAACAAGATATTATAAACCATCAACGCTGTCCCTGATCAATTCAACCTGCCTGCCCATCTTTTTCTGAATAACTTCAAAATGATGTAACTCACTTACGCTAACCAACGAAATAGCATCCCCAACAACTTCCGCACGTCCCGTTCTCCCAATCCGGTGGATGTAGTCCTTTGGAGATCTGGGTAAATCATAGTTAATGACGAAAGGAAGCTCGTTGATATCAATTCCTCGAGCCATTAAGTCGGTGGACACCAACACCCTTAACTTCCCCGATTTGAAATCCGCTAAAGCTTCCGTTCTCGCCCCCTGGCTTTTTTTACTATGGATAGCTCTTGCGTCGATCTTGTTTTTTCGAAGCTTATTGACAATAGCATCGACATGGTGCACAGAAGAAGCGAAAACCAGCGCTTGTTTCATTTCGTGATGATTGATCAGGTAACGTAAGAATGGACCTTTTTTATCATCTGAAACAAGGTAAGCAACCTGTCTGATCAGATCCAGCGAAGCCTCCTCGGCCGCTATCTTAATCACCACCGGCTCGCGAAGCAGGATTTGGTGAATATGCTCAATATCATCACTCAAGGTGGCTGATAGTAATATATTCTGCCGTTTCTCCGGAAGCAGTGCTATAATCTTATCCAGTTCATCTTTGAACCCCAAATTCAGCATCTTATCAGCTTCATCCAGCACGAGCGTTTGAATACCCGACAAGCTCACTGAGTTAGAATCGACTAATTCCAGCAATCTCCCAGGCGTAGCAACCAGCACATTTACGCCTTGTAGAGCCATCATTTGAGGATTGATGGATACGCCGCCGTACACCGCCACTGTCTTTACGGGTTGTACCAGAGTCCCGCTATAGGTTCTGAAAACATCTTTAACCTGTTCAGCCAGTTCACGGGTGGGAACTAATACCAACACATCCGCATGACGATTTTTCGACCCTGTCGATCCTTGTAAATTCGTCAGCAGGGGCAATACATAGCTGGCAGTTTTCCCGGAGCCTGTTTTTGCAATTCCTAAAACGTCTTTTTTGCTTAAAATAGCTGGAATGGCAAGCTCCTGAATAGGAGTGGGGGCTGTGAAACTTTGCAGTTCCAGTGTCTTTAACAAAGCAGGGGATAAACCAAGCGAACTAAATGGCATAAAGATGTTTTTTGTGCACGAAGATACGATTATAAAGATCATAGACGGCGGGAACATCGTGAAGGTAAATCAGCCAGCGATTGGAGATAAAGAAATCTGGAAGTTTAAACGAAGAATGTAAATAGAGATTAAGGTGTTCGGAAGGAAAACTGTTCTGATTTGATGGTAACTGGATTTTTAGAAGACTTTGGATCTTTATAGGTTACAAAAGCCACTGCGGAGTAGACGGTGTTCTCTAGAAGGGTTGAGCTATAAAAACTTCCCATTTCAAATAGGCAATTTTCTCGATACGTTTTCCCAGCGTTGCGGGTGTCTGATACCTGAGTCCACGATACTCCCATTTCTGTGACGTTTTCACATTCAACGCCGCTCATGGATATCTCAAAATTGGCAAAATGCTCATCAAATATCGAAACCTTTGTTATAATTACTTTCCCTTTGGAAGTTGCTTCGTCACCGTTTTCATCTTTACTGCAGGAGGTGATTACTAACAATGTACATAATATTGAAAGGAGTAGGTTTTTTTCATGATGCAAGGTAATATTTACTCATACCTTTTCAAAGTGAGTAAAAATCTCAACTAAACGGCATAGGGCATCAGGCTATCACTTAAGCCACCACATTGCACCTACGAGCGACCTAGTAATTCATTGATTGTTGAGCCTACATCCGATTAAGGTGGTATTGCCATTTTTATATCTGTCCCAACGTCCAATTCTATCAACTTTCTAGTCACTTTCTCTATATTTAAGCACCTAAACTTTCCTTATGGACCTTATCACGCCACTACTTGTAATAGGAGCGATTTTCTTAATCTCCCAACAACGTGCCATGTTCACCCAAGCTATTTCTAAGCTCGAGCTGCGCATCATAACACTTCAGGAAACAATCGAGGCTCTTGGGCTGTCTAAAGAACCCAGAGAGAGCAAGGATGCCATGGAGCCGACGGTAGTCGATGCTCCCGAGCTAGAAAGAGAACCTCTTCCCACGATAATCCCGATGGAAGATACCCTATCCGTTCCAGCGCCTATTCCCGACGTGGAATCAAGTCAGGAATTTCACGAACCCGCCTATCGTAAGTCTTATAAGCCGCGGTATTCAGAACCTGAGCCGAGATTGTCCTTTTTCGAAAGGCATCCAGATCTCGAAAGGTTTATCGGTGAAAACCTGGCCAACAAAATAGGAATTGCTATTCTGGTCCTGTCTATCGGTTTCTTCGTCAAATATGCAATTGATAGCAATTGGATCGGAGAGATAGGGCGAGTAGTCATTGGTCTTGTTTGCGCTGCCATCCTGATCGGCATCGCCCATAAGGTCAAAGACGAGTACAATGCGCTTAGCTCCGTCTTAGTAGGAGGAGGTTTGGCCGTTTTCTATTTTACTATAACCCTGGCATTTCATCAGTTTCACCTTTTCAGCAATCTCACAGCGTTTGCGATTCTGATCACCGTCACGGTCTTCGCTGTTGCGCTTTCTTTGCTGTATGATAAGCAGGAACTGGCAGTTATCGCGCTGCTGGGCGGGTTCCTGAGCCCCTTTTTGCTAAGTACCGGCAACGCCAATTATTCCGGCTTATTTCTCTATCTGCTGGTCTTAAATGTTGGATTGCTGGTGATCGCCTACTACAAGTCCTGGCGTATACTCAATATCACCACCTTCGGTCTAACAGTCATAGTCTTTGCTATGGTGCTGGCCCAACTTACTGCCCTGAATTATCACATTGGATTGGTGTATGCCACTATTTTGTACTTGTTATATATTGCAATCAACATTGCCTATAACGTCAGAGAAAGCAAGCGTTTTATTGCTTCCGATTTTAGTATTCTGCTGATCAATACAGCCTTGTACTTCTCCGTAGGGCTTTACCTCCTGACCGAAATGCACTATGAACAATTTCGTGGTTTATTTAGTGCAAGCCTCGGCTTAGTGAATCTATGCTTGTCTTACGTCCTCTTCCGGAATAAGAAAGTTGATACAAATGTCCTTTATCTACTAATAGGTATTACCCTCACATTCATCTCGCTGACAGCACCAAATCAATTGGAAGGTAATCACATTACGCTGTTCTGGGCCTCTGAAGCCGTCCTGTTGTATTGGTTGTATCTTAAATCAGAGATCAAGATTATGCGTCATACATCCCAATTGATCTGGGTAGCCATGTTAATCAGCCTCATTATAGACTTAGACGTCGTTTATTCGCATGGTGCCGCGCTTCCCATCATATTAAATAAGGGGCTGGGTACCGCCGTCTTTTCTGCGATCGCAACATCCCTCTTAGCCCGACTTGTGTCGAAAGAAAACATCGAACAAGGTGCCTCGGAATCCCGAATACCCGCAGTTGTATTTCCAGTAGCCGCAACAATTCTTTTTTTTTGGCAGGATTTATTGAGATTAACTATCAATTTACCACACGCTGGACTACAAGTAGCGTAAGCTCCATTTACCTTATGTTGTACGTTTCTATCTTTGTCTCGATCCTCATCCAGGTGTCAGAGAAAGCTAGGTCCCTATCTTTGCCTTGGCAGCCGAAGTCGCTTATTATAGCCGCATCACTATCTATGTACTTCCTGTGGTACGCTTCGTTCTCATCTGTTCTGAAAGCAATTCTGGAGCAAGGGGGAAATTTCAGTATACCACTTCACCGCACATTGGTTGTCTTCGGTAGTGACGATCATTCTCTTTTATAAACTGATCATCTTGTGCCGGAACCATATGCAGAGCCCTTTACTGACAAGCTTTACCTGGGTAATATGTGGCGTTATCGTCTTGTTTCTTAGCCTCGAAGTCAATCTGGCAAGTAATATGCTGTTTTATTCAAAAGCCAACGCGATCGATGAAGTGCAGCGAATTTACATTAAGACAGGACTGCCGGTATTATGGGGAGTTCTGTCTTTTGCCATGATGTGGCTGGGTATGCACTTCAAGAACCGTAGTTTAAGGGTGATCTCTTTAAGTTTATTCACCATCACCCTGTTGAAGTTGTTTGTTTTCGATATCCAGAATATTCCCGCAGCTGGTAAGATCATTGCATTCTTCTGTCTTGGTGTGTTGCTATTGATCGTGTCGTTTATGTATCAAAGGGTTAAAAAGATCATTATATCAGATGAAGAACATCCCCATGCTTAAAGCTGTAGTATTTTTCAGCCTGTTCCTGGCTGGCGCCGCTAACCGTGCATCAGCGCAGGACTCCTTCAGATACAGCGCAGCGATAAAGCAAGTACCTCAATCCGGATTTTATAAAATCGAACTTAGTCCCTCACTGATAGCCAGAAGCAACAGCGATCTCTCAGATGTGAGGATTTGGAAGAAAGCAAAAGATTCGTACCCTATGTCCAGCCCGGCTCGCCGACCGTCACAAGGGAGCTAAAAACTTTACCTCTGATTCAAATCTCAGATGCTGCTGATTCTATCACATCCATAGTTGTAGAGAATGTGCAACGCACGTCAATCAGCTCGCTATGGCTGCGAATAAAAAACGCCTCCGTATCGCGGCAGGCTGATCTACTCGGAAGTGATGATATGCGTAAATGGTTTGCTATTGATGAGAGTATAACGCTTCAGCAATCAACAGAAAGCAAGACAGACACCCACCTGCAGTCTTTTTCCATGCCAGTCAGCAAATACAGATACTTCAGGATAAATGTCCGAAACCAGAAGAAGAGCCCCCTGAAGATTCTCCAGGTAGGCACTTTTTCGATGCTAAGATCCGATCCGGAGTTCATTACTCTTCCCGCACCCACTGTGACCCGCAAAGACAGCAGTGACAAAACCACTTATCTGTATATCAAGCTGAAGGCAGACTTTCAGGTAGATAAACTAATCATTCCGGTGACTTACCCGACATACTTCAAAAGGCAAGTTCTGGTTTTTTATGGAATGGGAAAGCAGAAGGAACTGATCAGCGAAACGGAATTAAGTTCAGGTGATGCGCATGAGATCACCTTATCAAATAAATTCCGGAACCTGGAATTACAAATCCAGAACGAAGACAATCCTCCACTGGAAATCGGACCTATACAGGCCCGGCAACAGAAGAAATATCTATTAGCTTATCTGGAATCTGGTAAGTCCTATGAATTACTTACCGGAGATAGAAGAGCGGAGAAGCCCGGATACGATTTAGCATTCTTTTCCGACTCTGCCCAACTCGAAACTTCTATAATCAATCACGCTCAGGTTCTCAGGAATCCCTTAATGAAAGTTCCGTCTGAAGCACCTGCTTCTCAGTCTAAGCTTGTGCTCTGGACCGTTATCTCTGCCATTCTTGTGCTTTTAAGTTTTTCAACATGGAAGATGATTGCAGCTCTAAAGAGTAGAACAGAGAGCTAATTTTTACGCTACAGGTGGTAAAAGAAGTAAAGTTATGCGTCTCTTCTATGCTTACCTCCTGACTTAGCTGAAAGATTTACAGCAATCAGGTAGGGCATCAGCAAGGTAAAAGCAGGGATATAGGACAAATAGTTTGCGATGGCTAATGGGCCGGTCATCGAGCCGGGCAGTAGGTTGAGCAGCGTGTAACTGTTTGAAGCAGTTGGAACCACAAGAAGATCGATCCCAATCATCTGATCGATTTTCGTCGGTTGAAATCTTGATATAAATGAAGGTAAAGATTTACTTATCAGCGCCAGGAAGGCTGACTTGGCTAGCACTTCTAAGTTATATAACTAAAAGAATCCTGTTTATTCTCCCTGATGGATCCAAATGTATTTCTTTCCCGTCCAATAGATTATGCCCCCGGCAAAAAGATATCCGTCTTCTTCCGCCCATATTGTAATTCCAGGCCGTTGCAGCCTGATCTCTTTACCGCCGAGAATGTCGCCGTCTTCGCTGAACTGTGTTTCAGAAGCGGTTTTTTCTTTATATACACCCCAGCGGCTCGCCCACTTGAAGTTATCAGAACCACTGCCAAATTGAGTTCCAGCTCCGAATACGAAATAGGAGCCCTGCTGATGAAGGAGCAATATTCCTTTTTTTTCGCTAATCTTTTCAGTTACAAGCACAGCAATGTCAACAAGCCTGTCACCATTAAAATCAGCTTGTAAAAATCCGTTTTTCAAGAAAGGGGTAATTGAGAGTTTCTTGTCTAACTGCTTCCCCTTGAACGAATGATGGAACCACCCTGGAAACGTTGTTTGTGCTGAACAACATGTAGCGAATACCAGTAGGAGAGTAGTTGATAGCAAAGTTCTCATTAAATATATGCTGATTAAGCCTAATTGGGTTAAAGGGCTAATTGAAGAACTGCGGTCAATACTGGCATCCACGATCATTTTGTGACTGTTCATAGATCATCAATCAGATAATACTTAGCCTATATCATCAGGTAACTAATTTTTTCGGTACCTATTCTTAATCATCAATTTCTTCAAATATCAATAGGTTTTCTGCTTTGTCTATTTCAATTTTTCTATAAGTTGGAGAATATCCATATCCATGAGGTTCAAATAGATCCCTTACAAATTGCGTCTCAGTTTCATAGTTTTTGATTCGTCGCTGCCCTGTATAATAATCTTCCCTGTCATCGACATATTGTGCTAATTCTGACTCCCTGATAAACGCAAAATTGGAAGAACGCTTAATTTGATTGATAATAGCTTTCTTGTCCTTTTCAGATATACGCAGCGTAAAGGTGTGATAGTAATCTCCAATTGCGGACGTGGATTTATTCTCAACCATATCGAAGTCGTCAATAAGCTTTATATCCTGCTCTGCAAGTAACTCCTTAACCTTATCGTTTGAGAAAAGTTTGTCTCCGAACACAACCGACAGGGCAGTAACACCGAAAAGCAGCGTTATGACAGCCGCAAACAGCCGCCCAGTTTCTCGAATTCCAAGCTTCTTCGGTATCCAATAGCTCAAATAAATTATCGCTCCAACGATAAAAAAGAGCATTAGATATATCCCAGTAACTATCATGACTCCTTTCTTCTAGACAGTTGCAGAACAACTTTGCTTCACTACATCCAGATGGACCGCCTGCTTGTGTAATGCATCTTTCTTTAACAAAAAGCAATACTCCTGGGAGATATCCACATAAGCATTAGACGCCCCAATAAGGATATTCAGTTGATCGTTCAGGTAGCTATCTACGGCAAAGTAGACATGGTCGCTGTCAAGGAACAACTCGATAATTTCTGCACTATTCTTGAATACACTCATCTCTCGAACTCTATCATGTGTTAAAAGGTCGCGCAGCCGGCTTTTAACCTTCTTCTCTTTCTGAATGATCGTTGATACAAGAAGCTTGATTTGATCAAATGGAAGGCGGCTGTAGACCTTGTTAGCCTCTTGCATGAGATCATTGTATATTTCAATATCTTTTTCAACTAGTGCAGTTTGCTGCAACATGCGCATGAAAGCATCTTCCAGTTCTTTCTCGCTCCCTGAAAGAAGCGCGTTTGCTCTGGCAGCGCCATAGATCAGTTGATCGTGCTCCGCCAAGGCGATTCTATTCCGTTCAAGTTCAGCATTAAGCTGTTCCTTAACCTCAGCGGCCTCTCTTATATCGTGCCTGATACCATCAAAATCGAAGCTCCGGTGTCCAGACCCTTTCATTGCGATCATATCCAGCGTGAATATATCTGCTTCAAGAGAGCCAACAACTCTTGGGAGACCTAAATACCTGTCATCAAATAGATCAGGAGGTAAAAGAGATTCAGCATTGCCCGTGAGCAACAGATCAAAAGGCGCTACGTATCGATTATCATAATACCCCTTGTACTCCTGATTAAAGGATCTAATAGCAAGAAGCTGCGTATACTTGGCTGCAAATTCTTCCACATCCAACAGGCGTGGATCACCCGGGAATTCTATTTCCTTATAGATTTTCGAAGTTTGCTCAGCCTGAAGGCCCATCGGGTCCGAGAACAAAAGCCATGCTGGTTCATGACTTGCCTTTGCCATACTATTCAGGTTTCTTACCGCCTGCTCTCTGTCAGCGACCGAAGGGTGAGATGCCCACTGGTCTTTAACAACAATGCGGCATCCGCCAAGCGCGCTGTTCTGCTCCGTGCTGATCATGGGGAATCCATTTTCAAGCGGTACATTCTGACGTTCTGCAAGCAACTGTATTAACTTGAAATGATGAGCGTAAAGGTTGTCAGCTTTCAGGTTTTCTTTAACCTGCTCATTGTAATAGCCAATTAACATATCATAGCTTGTCATCGCCAGGTCTATACGATATAAGCCTGAGATGAGTGGAGCAGATCCCGCGACGCTAGCAGCGACTGCATCAGCATGAAATTCCATTTGTCGGGACAGACCCATGTATCCCTTGTTCAGCAATCTATAGAAGTTGCCCATAATCTCCTGGACACCCTGGATAAGGTAGATGTTGATACGTGCAAAGAAAGCAAAATAGCCGCTGAAGTTTGCCCATCTTTCTACGCTCTCGTTGTATGACGGATTGTCTTCCACAATCCTGAAAATGATCTGGTTGAAATGATGAACATAGCTCCCGAAACGCATACTTCCCTGAGAGAAGTGTCCGAACTCGTGAGCTATCACAGCCTTAAGCTCGCTAACAGTAGTCGCATTAACTAAACCCAAGCCGATGTACAGGTTTTTACGGGCAGGAAAGAATAAGCTCAAAAAGGTAGAACTGTAACTAACAAAGGCATTCACATCATTGGTCAAAAAAATCCTCTTTGGAGAAGGAGCCTTCGCCTCCTTGCATATCTTTAGAATGAACTCATAGAGTTGAGGTTCTGAGGATCTTGTCACTTCACCGACTGTCGCGATAGGATCAGCCTTTTTAATCGCCAGAGACTTTAGCATGAAGAAAACTAGCATTACACCCATTCCAATCGCTCCGATAGCAAGCATTATCGTAATGAAGATTTTGACTTCAACGGCCAGCCAGATTCCTAGTCCGGAAACAGCAATTGCGATAGCCAACACGCCGATAAAGAGCAAGATATACAACAAAACGAATGCGAGACAAAGGCAAAGTACTTTTACGATTTCCTTTGTAAAATCTCCACTAGGACTGGTAATCCCCTGGGAGAGACCGGAAGGCCTCAGCGGATTTAGGTTCATATTAGTGTGATAAGGTTAAGTCCTCTAATATAGTAAAAGCATGACGTTCCGAACTTGACTCGTCCTGAAAAAAGTCTTCAAGCTCAGTGAGCTTCATAGTAGTCTGTGTATCATTTTTTAGGAATGATTTCGATATCAATAGGATTTAATACCTCATGACAAAATCATTCATCGCTAGGGCTACTAAAAGACAGTCCCATGGATGAATTTGCCCAAGAAACACCTTGTGGATATTCCGCTCCAAACTGCACCAGTAAATTTAAAAAAATGTTAGTTATTGTTTGGGAAGTTCAAATCAATCTAAGTCAATACATAAGCATTCAACTTAGCTCTGCAAAAATTTAGCTTTAAACTCCCGGGCGAACTGAGCGAGCTTGATTCGGCCGCTTACTGGCGCACCTTTTTCAAAGAAACCTTTAGTCATGATGCCTGCTCTTACCCCTTGACCCATTTCGACAATAAGCCCCACCAATTCCTGCGGTAATCCGGCAGACAGCATACCTTGCCTAAGCTGCTCATCCGGGATGTTTGTCCAGGTTAGCTCCGGTTTGCCTATAGCCTGTCCGAGCAGGGCAGCGATCTGGTTGCCGGTTGCAATATCGCTGACAACGTGTTTCACTTCAAACCTGTTTCCCTCGGCCTGTAACTCCTCAGCAATCGCCGACGAGAGATCATCCGGGTGCGTAAGCGGCAAGCGCTCGTCGCCGTCATAGTTGTTGCCGAACATACCCCGGCTCTTGATCAATGGAATATCCCGTAGAAAGTTTGTATAGAAGAATCCTGATCTCAAGACAGTTACTGAAACGCCGGTCAAACCCTGCAAGATATGCTCCACGCGATTTACGCCTTGTACCGGACCTGTTCCTTCCGATGCATCAGCACCAATGCTGCTTAGCATCACCACTCTGGGTACTCCTGCTGCTTTGATGGCCTCGGCATAAGCTTGCCCTGCATCAGCAATATTCTGTATCAAATTGCTTGTACCTATGCTCGGCGGCATCATGGTGTACACCGCATCCGCACCCTGGAATGCTTTGGTAAGGAAGTCCGGATCACTGATGTAACCAACGGCGGCTTTTGCACCAAGTGCTTCGATCTCTTCTTTGCGGTTATCTTTAGTCGTGATCACCGTTACTTCATGTCCGGCTGCGATCAGTTTCTCTACTAAGGGTTTGGCTACATTACCCAATGAGCCTGTTGTTGTAATTTTCATAGTTTTATGCTTTAAGATTCTTCAATTAGTTGAGTTCAGGATAATCAGTGTAGCCTGTTTCGCCCGAGGTATAAAGCGTGTTATAGTCCGGCTGGTTTAAGGGCTCGTTTTTTTCTATCCTCCTAATGAAGTCGGGGTTAGCGAGGAAGCTTCTTCCAAAGGCTACCAGGTCAGCAGAACCATCTTGCAGTTTAGCTTCCGCGGTTTCTGCTGTAAAGCCGTTGCAGTAGATGATGGTATTTGTAAACGCAGCCCGGATGCCCTGATGGGTTTTGTCTGGAATGTCCGGATTGTTAGATATGTGCAGGTAAGCGATGCCAAGGCGGTTCGTTTCTGTTGCTAAGAGAACATACGTTTCGTGCACTTCTGCTTCTTCATAAGCAGGAATATCGTTCGACAATAAAAACGGTGATATGCGCAGGCCAACCTTTTCGGCACCAATGGCATCAGCAACCTGTTGGACGATCTCAAGCGTCAGGGAGGCACGGTTTTCAATGGAGCCGCCATAGCTATCTGTACGGTTATTCACGTGCGGATTAAGAGATTGCTCCAGCAAGTAGCCATGTGCACCGTGCAACTCCACACCGTCAAAGCCGGCAGCTATGGCATTCTGGGCAGCCTGAACATGCTCTTGTATAACACGGGCGATACCATCTGCATCTAGCGGTAGGGGTGCTGAATACTCCTCCATACCCGTATCTGTATAGATCTCACCGGCAGCTTTAATGTCCGACATGCCGACTACCTGGTAGCCTCCGGGCAAGTTGGACTGGTGTGCTACTCTTCCCGTGTGCATGATCTGCAGGAAGATCTTGGAACCGCCAGCATGCACAGCATGGGTCACCAGCTTCCAGCCATCAACCTGGGCTTCCGAAAAGATGCCCGGTATACGCGGGTAACCTAATCCTTCGGGGCTGGGTGAAGTTCCCTCGGTAATGATGAGGCCGGTGCCTGAACGCTGTTTATAATAAGTAGCCATGAGTTCATTCGGCAAATTATTCAGCGCCCGGCTGCGGGTCATAGGTGCCATTACGATATGGTTCTTCAATTGTAGTGCGCCGTTAGTGTACGGCTGAAATAACTTCTTCATATTGCTATGTGTTGATTGACATAGCAAAGGTGGCCCTAATCAGTAGCTGATAATAGCGCAATGAGACGCAAAATCAGTCGCATCCGGTGATGTCGCTCAGTCCTGCTTCGAAAAGCATTTAGGAGTGACACCATAATGTTTCTCAAACAAGCGGCTGAAGTGGCTCAGGTTAGAAAAGCCCAATTCATAGCCTACTTCGGCAACAGACCGCTTGCCCTGCTTCAACAGGAAAGCGGCTTCTCCCATTCGGGCCTTCTGGTAATAGTTGTAAATGGTATCGCCGAACGTTTGCTTGAACAGCTGTTTCAGCTTGGTTTCACTCATGGCGGCAATCTTTGCCAGTTCGCTGATCACCGGCGGTACGCTCAGCTCGCTGAGCAGCTCGTTGCGGATCCGCATAAGGCGTTCCACATCGGCACTGTTGATCCGGTGCTGTACCGTACTTTCGCGCGAAGCCAGCTGACGGAAGAGCAGGTATAAAAGCTCCAGTACTTTCACCTGCATGTAGAACAGGCTCAGGCTATCGGTCATGTCCACCGCGGCAATATGCTTCAGCAACAGTTTAGTTTCTGCAGTCATGCCTTCAAAGTAAACAAAGGAGTTACCGCTGCCCGTGATGGTACCAATGACCGCGTTTGCGTTTTCCATCGCTAACAAAGCCTTAAGATAAGCCGGCGCAATAGCTACTACCACGTAATTCACCTGGTGATTTGCGGGGAAACGTATGGTCGAACTCAGGTCGTTAGAGGTCACCTGAATAGCCGAATCATCCCGCTGCGAAAAAAGTACCTGCGGATCATCGTTAAAGGCGATACTCAGCGTTTGTTCATTGCTGTAAAAGAAGATGGTGATCAGCTTGTTGCCGAGGCCGGAGGCATTACGCCTGATAACCAGGTCTTCACGGAGCGTATAATGATGCTGGGTGATCTTGAACGCCTCTCCGAAAGATAGTTTCCGGATGTATCCCTCGCCCAGGCTTTCCGGAATCGATAACATGTTGTTCCGTACAGGTGCATTGATGTGACGCGCAAAGTGCGTCAGAAAGTCAAAGTCAGGCGTAGTGGAGAAATTGAATATCATACGGTTGATACAGCAACATAATTAGGCAGTATCTAAATCGCAATTTAAATAAATTGTCTAAATCACTGGCGTTAAATCCATATCGCGAAAGCTTGTTATATTTTATCCAGAACTTCAATCCAGGATATCTGCCGCTGTTTTGTTGCCAAGTTGCTCGGCCAATCCGATAAGAATGCTCTCCGGCCCACGAATGTAGCAGAGCCGGTACACGTCCCCATACTGCACTATTTCGCCAACCAGTTCGGCACCAAGCCTGGTAAGTCTTGATACTAATTCGTCAATATTGTCGACGGTAAACATCAGACGTAGGTAGCCGAGTGAGTTCACCGGGGCAGCCCTGTGGTCTGATACGGGAGTTGGCGTTAGAAACCGTGAGAGTTCAAGTCGGCTGTGTCCATCCGAAGTTACCATCATCGCAAGCTCTACCGATTGATTTCCAAGTCCCGTAACTCTTCCCGCCCATTCACCTTCAACCATGGCTCGTCCTTCAAGTTTCAATCCTATCTCCTCAAAAAAAGAAATGGCCTTGTCAAGCGATTCTACAACGATACCCATGTTGTGCAGCTGAGGTACTTTGCTTCTTGTCATAGTTCTTTTCTTTTAGCAACAGTTAATAATCTATCCTATATTTATCGTGTATATAACGCAATTGTAATCCCCATTTGATGAAACGCTCTGTTCTCTCTCTGATATTAGTAATGCTAAGTTCCTATGTATTCGCCTCAGATGGAGAACTTGCATTAAAAGGTTCGAACTTAATACCTTATGTGTGGAAGGTTTCAAAGGACGCAAATTTACAACTGTCTCAGGCCGACGTCGACATTCATAAATGGCCGTCCATAAATTTAGGAATAAGCTGGGAGAGACAAGGATATTTTTCTGCTGATAAGGAGTTGGTACTGGCAACTTATTTCGACGTTTCAAAAGCGCGGGCAGACAGAAGGGAGGTGCCTTTTCAATTAGCGGTAAACCTGCAATGCAAGGTTCTTGAAGTATATCTGAATGGTAATAAGATTGGTGAGAACTTTCAGTTCCAAAATCGACCGACGGTTATCAGCGTCACCGAAAGTCAATTATTGTTTGATAAAAGAAACTTGATCGTGCTGAAAATAGCCAATGTCAAATGGACAGGCGGTATCTGTAAAAATATATTCAGGCTCACACATCCCGATTTTGCTTCTTCAGATTCTATTAGTTTAAAAACTGCAGTGCCGGCAAATACTTATTATGAAAAGGACAATTTAGATTTTTCTGTTCTTTATAAATTAAATGGGCGAATTCCGGCTAAATTAAAGATGACCGTAATATCCGACTTTCATGATACTGTAGCCACTCGGAATTTTGGATTGATAAAGGAAGACAGGTCGTTTGCTGTTTCCTTAAAAAGGAGATTGTTTAAGCCTGGATTTTATCATATAATAGTTTATACCGATGGCCCTTTTTACGAACAAGCAGATATGTGGATCGCCATTGAACCAGAGAGAATATCCTGTAGTGAAGACGGAGCTCCGAATCTAAAGACCTGGTGGGACAAGACGAAACTTGAATTGGATTCTATAGGCGCCCAAACAGAGATGACTAAATTGACCGATTCGGGAAATCCTTCAAAAGACGTATATAAGGTTGAATTTACCTCTCTTGAGAATATAAGGATTACCGGGTTTATGTTTGTTCCTAAAAAAGAAGGACGCTTTCCGGCTATACTGCATGTGCCTGGATATGGACAGGCTTACACATCGGGTAGTTTCAGTAGTAATACGGAAGATGTTATTGAGTTTGCGGTTGCGATAAGAGGACAATCTCCAAGCAATAAAGTGATTAATCCGGGATTCGGCGTGGTAGGACTGGCGGCCTACAAAATCGATGATCCGCGTACTTATATTTACCGGGGTGCTTATATGGATTGCCTGAGGGCTTTGGATATCCTGAGATCGTTTTCTAGAACCGATTCTTCCCGGGTTGCTGTGATGGGAGGGAGCCAAGGCGGCGGTCTTTCCCTGGCAACGGCGGCACTAGCCGGCAATAAGATTAAAGCATGCGTCACATTATGTCCTTTTCTTAGCGATTTAGCACATCATGGCATTGTGAGGGAAGTTTGGCAACGGGAAAAATTCTATTTCTCTAAAGCATATGAATGTGAAATGGAAACGATAGATAGTACGCTTAGCTATGTCGACGTCAAGAATATGGCACCATGGATAACCGCAAAGGTTTTCTTTGCTTCTGCACTTTTTGATGACGACTGCCCTTCACATGTTGGATTTGCTGCATTTAACAAAATCAATGCTGAAAAAAGGTATAAGATTTATCCTAATGACGGCCATATGGTCCTGGCAAATGAAGCAAAAGACGATGGGTATCATTTTTTAAAAGACGTTTTAGGATATTAACTTCAGCTGAACTTCAGTGTCAAAGAAGGGGACTATTTTCTTTAGTAAGGTGTATGATCCGTAAATGGTCCTAATCCCTGGAGGGGAGGGCATTCCGCACTTTAGCTACAATCCCAATGCCCGTTGGAGCGGCAGGAGCACTGCTGCCAGAATTTTAGCGCGAAGCTTTGGACTGAAAACAAAAACAAGGCAGCTCCTGCGATAAATATTTGGGTCTTCGTAATTGAGTTATTGTAGAGTTTGCATAGAAAGTCTACGGATTTGTTGTCAGATATAAACGGCTGCATAGCACTTCACTTCCGCAAAGGGAATTACATCACCAGTACTAAGGGACAAAGGCTTCAAAAACGTATAATCGGCGCACACCAGAAACGGGTGAGCGTCAAACTGACGCTCACCCGTTTCTGGTTAAAAGGCAAGGTTTCGGATATATTATTAATCAACAACAGTTTTAAACATCCAAAACCATGCTGTTCCCCATTCTGCAACATTAGGTTCAGGGTGACTTAATACCATTTGTTTGTTGTCTAGTACCAAAATATCGTATTCATATATCTTTGCATTCCCTTCATTAGGCGATATCCCATTTAATATGGTAGTCCCTTTCAGGGTTAACTTTCCCTTTCCCCAAACAGTTCCATTACTGGCAACCGACTTGCTATTCATATTGAATGAAAAGGTTCCTTCTTCAGTAGTACCATCTGATTTAACCTTGCTAAATTTTGCACCTCTTAAAGAGAAAATCATTTTTGCTCCGGCTCCCTCTTTAGGAGACTGACCATGGATATCCGCTATCGGTACTACCCACCAGGCTGGTGCAGAACTAGCTAAGTAGCCTCCATTACCCCAAACTGCAGGTTTGGTATCATCCCATTCCCACTCTTTCACGGAACCACCAGTCAGATAGCCCCATTCCGGAGGTACAGGAAAATACATATCCTCCACGTTGACCTTAAGGGTGCTTGTAATTTGAGAACCATCAGGATTTCTACCAGTAAAAATAATATCGTTCTCTCCAGCAACCACCATAAGGACGGTGTCCGTCTTTTTCTGGGTTGTACCTGTCCCGAAATCCCACGAGGATAAAACAGGACTAGAATTATTCAGAATAACTTTGTTTGTGTTTTTTCCATTAATAATTAATGGAACTGCCGTAACATTAAGCTGTTCGGCGCTTATAGCACCTCCCATATCTAACCTGTCTTCAACCGGCTCGCAGCTTATGAGCGTGAAGGTTGAGATTAAAACCGTTATATACGCAATATATCGTTTCATAATTCTATTTATATAATTACCATCCTGTGAATTCAGCAGCAGGCGTTCCCCATCCCGGGTTTTGAACCAGTACTCCGTCAGAAAGCAGGATCTGCGATTCAGGAATAGGCCAGAAGCCCCTGGTTGCTTCAAACCTTGCTCTGTAACCTCCTCCAAATCCTCTCATCTGTGTATCATTACCTTTGTTTTTAATTGCAACACCTTCTTGTGTAGCTAATGCAGTAGCGGCATCTCCCCAACGCATCAGATCAAAATAACGAAGTCCTTCAAAAGACAGTTCCCAACGACGCTCTCTTTTTAAAGCCTCCAGTGAATATGCTACTGGCGGAAGCTTCGCTCGTACACGAACCTTGTTTATTCCTGTAGCTTCTTCTTTCAGTTCCGACTGCATCAATAATACATCTGCAAATCGGATTAGTACCAAATCCTGAGTATGAGCAAGCTGCATATCTGCCGGAGCTTCATCTTGTAAAATAGCATAGGAAGGAATTAAAGCACCTGTTTCTTTATTATACGCAGTTATCGGAATGTATTTCTTTTGCCAGAAGCCGGTTTCTTCCATCTGATTATCGGCACCATAGATGTAACTTTTTAGATCTGTTTCAACATTCATGATAGAGGCTGTACGTCGAATATCAGTTGGTTCAGCCTGCCTCCACTCATTCCATAATTTAGAGTTAACCGGACCGGCTCCCCAGCCTTGACCAAAAGGAAAAGTATTCGCCAAACCGTTATTTGAGCGTAGACCAAAATGCAGCATATTTTGGTTCGAATAACCCAACTGAAAATTAGTTCCCCAATCTACAGAAGTACCAAACTTTACTGCAAATACAGTCTCCTTATTGCCGTCACCGACCCATTTTAACCCATTGTCGGTGGTGTACTTATAATCCTTCGCTGTATACTCATTTGTATATGGCCATAGATTCCTGAAATCATCGACTAAACCATGCCCGCTGCTATTTACACACTCATCGATCCATGTTATTACCTGAGCTTTACTGATAGATCCACCTTCGTTAGCTACTGGTAATTCGGTTTTTTTATAGTATCCGGTATAAAACAAAAATACGCGAGCCATCAATGCCTCTGCAGCCCATTTAGTTGCATGACCTGAAGTAATACTGGTGTAAGTTTCGGAAGACATCAGCCTGATAGCTTCATTCAAGTCATAGGCTATTTGAGCATAAGTTACATCAGCAGGACTTTTCGGCAAGTTTACCGCTTGTGTTGTAATCACCAAAGGAACTTCACCAAACATTTGTGAGAGTTCAAAATAAAACAAAGCCCTTAAGAAATATGCTTCTCCAAGCAGCTGGTTTTTTTGTGTTTCATTCTCCCAGGAATTTACTTTATCAAGATTTTCAATTGCCGTATTTGCTCTGTATATTCCTTGATAACGTGCAGTCCAAAATGGCTCAAAACGACTACTCTTAGTGTTCATTAGGTGATCAAGTCCTTGCATATCTTTATCATTTTCTCCCCCTCCTCCGAAACGGTCGTCGGAAGCCAGTTCAGACATATAGAAATGCGAATGTTGCGGGTTTGAAATTGCCGAGTTCAATGTAGAATAAATCCCGGTGATCATTTGTTCTGCATCAGCAACAGTGGTAGGGAAATTTCCTGTATTTTTCCTTGTGTAGCTTTCTGACTCCAGGTTCTTTTCACAGGCTGAAAAAACGAATGTCAGGGCTACTAAACTTATAAATTTCTTCATTGTCTTGTTGTTAGAATGTGAGATTTAAACCGATCAGATAGGTCCTCGGAGTTGGATAAAATCCTAAATCAATGCCCGACACCCAGGTCTGAGCATCGCCATATCCAATTTCCGGATCCATACCTGAGTATCCCGTAATGGTAAATAGGTTTTGGCCTGTAAAATATAATCTGGCCCTCCCGAAAGGCATTTTTGGCAATACAGATTTCAGATCATATCCAACCGTAATGTTCTGAATCTTCACATAATCACCATCTTCAATATAAATGTCAGAAATATATTGGCTGTTGGTATGACTTCCATTAGTTAAACGAGGGTAGCGGTTCGAGGTTCCTTCGCCATACCATCTTTGAAAAACTTCTGTAGTATAATTTTGCAATGGGCTATCAGCAAAAGACCGGTATGATTTTGCAATCTGCTGCCCAAAAGCTCCTGTAGCAGTAACCGACAGGTCCAAACCTTTATAACCAAGATTCAGATTTAATCCACCTGTAAAATCAGGATTTGGATTTCCTATCATGGTCTTATCTTCGTTTGATATTACTCCATCACCATTTCTGTCTACAAAAATAACATCTCCGGGTTGCGCAGTAGGCAGTAGACCTATACCTCTATTCCTGTAATCCACAATTTGTTCTGCAGTCTGGAAGATACCCGCTGTTTTATATCCGTAGAAATAACCAATGGGAAAACCAACCTGTGCACGATACATTTCAGTAGTACCCTGACTCAACACATGTTCGGGTCCATGAATAATTCCTTCTGCATTAGCGATTCGGGTCACCTCATTCTTATTGTAAGCTCCGTTCAGGCTAATTCCATACCTAAAGTTATTCAACGTTTCATTCCAGGTTAAACCCAATTCAAATCCCTTGTTGACAATATCTCCGCCGTTAATATATGGTGCTGCAGTTCCATAAGAAGCTAATATTGGAGCCTGTACTAACCAGTCCTTGGTGGTTTTTTTGTACCAGTCAAACGTAATCCCTAATCTATCCGCTACGAACCTGGAATCCATACCTATATTTAATTGCTCAGAGGTCTCCCATGTAATGTCTGGATTAGGCAATATATCCGCATATCCACCTGTCGATAGTGAATTTTTATTGTTGCCAAAATAATATCCATTTCTTGTATCGAACGCAATAGTAGCTAAATACTGAAAGGGCGAAATATTTGCATTTCCATTCTGACCCCAGCTCGCGCGAAGTTTCAGGAAGTTTACCAGGCTATTCGAACCTTTCATAAAGGATTCGTTGGATACTACCCAACCCGCAGCTACAGATGGAAAGTAACCCCAACGGTTACCCTTTGCAAAATTAGAGGAACCATCGGCTCTCATAATTAAGGTAGCCATATAGGTTTCCTTATAGTTGTAGTTTAGCCTTCCGAAGAAAGATGATAAACCACCTTCGCCCCATGGTGCGCCGGAAATAACTGTATTGGTACCGGAAACTCCCGGAGTATTGGTGATCCAGGCATTTTTCCATGACCCGGGAAATAAGGATCCGGAATTTCTGGCACTTAAATCATCCCCCATTCCCCATGATTCCATAGATGTTCCAGCCAATACGTCAAAATTATGCTGGTCATTAATAGACCATAGATAAGAGAGGGTGTTTTCAAAGGTTGTACTGTAACCGCTTCCCTGATTTTGCTGCACATCATCCTCGGCATTGGAAACAGTGGTCGACAAAGCGTAAGCAGGGGTATATTGTCTATAGGACGATGCAGTCATCCTATAACCAAAACTACTTCTGAATTTTAAGTTCTTAATTGGTTGCAGTTCGAGATAAGCATTCGCAAGCAAGGAGTGATTTTTACTTCGGTTCTGTCCACGGTTATACACCATACTAGCAAGCGGGTTTGCTGTCGATCCATCAAGCGCCCAGCCGTCCGCTGTTTTACTTGCTTGATCATAATAATTACCATTTTCATTATATACCGGAAGCAGAGGATTTCCTACAAGCATATTATGAATATCGTTCCAGTAAATATTTCCGATACCGATCCCCGATCTTTCGGAATAGGAGTAGGTCAAATTTTCACCAAATTTGATTACGTTAAAATCGTCTTTCTTTAAAATGATATGATCAGAATTTATCCGGAAATTATTTCTTTTAAACTCAGGCTGGGTGGGTTTACCGAAAATGCCTGACTGATCATTAAGTGAATAACCTAGTGAGAACTTAGATTGATCATTTCCTCCCGATATATTAAATGCATGATTCTGAGTTGGGGCATCATCATAATGAATCTCCTCTAACCAGTTTGTTCCGTTCCAGGTACCTGCCTGAATCTGTTCATATTGTTTTGGAATTATGCTGGCCCAATCATAGGGTTCCTGTCCCTCATTAAAACGCAGTTCGTCTATTACGCTTATATATTCTTTTGCCGTAAGCAGGGAAGGCATTTTATATGCATTTTGACGACCAATGTAAGTGTCGTAAGAAAATACCAATTTACCTGCTTTTCCCTGCTTTGTTGTTACAAGAACAACTCCATTGGCAGCTCTGGAACCATAAATAGCAGCTGAAGCAGCATCCTTTAAGATGTCAACCGACGCTATATCAGATGGATTTAAAGTATTGATATCACCCCCTGCAACTCCATCAATCACATATAATGGCGATGAATTTCCAACAGTTCCTAAGCCACGGATAGTTACCTTAAAAGACTCACCGGGCATACCTGAACTCTGCGTGATCTGAACCCCAGGCGACTGGCTTTGCAAGGCTCCCATAACACTTGATGTGCTCAGCTTTTGCAGATCTTCTCCTTTAACTTGAACAGAAGCTCCGGTGGTCAACTTTTTCTTTTGAGTACCATACCCAACTACCACAAGTTCATCCAGCATTTTCATTTCCTCGACCAGAATGACATTAATTGAACTTCTTGTCCCCTTGTTGACGCTTTGACTCGTGTAACCGATATACGTGAAGATCAAAGTGGGGCTGGCATTACTTACCTTGATAGAAAAACGGCCATCGGAATTGGTGGTTGTCCCGTTTGTAGTTCCAGATTCCCGAACACTGACTCCAATTAGAGGCTCGCCGCGTTTGTCGGAAACCCTACCTGTAACAATGTTTTGTGCGATCTCTGATCGTACACTTAGCTTGGTAACGCTATTGATAGCGTACGCATCGGGTGAAACAGACAAGAATATCAGCTGAAAAACAGAGCATTTCAAGGCTAATCCTAAGGTCTTTCTCCCAAACTTTTTGTAGATTATGGATTCCATTAGATTTATTAGGTTAGATAAAAGGTGTACTAGGCTGAACTATTTATACGAATGATAGTAATCCCCCGCGGGGAATCTTTACTTCATTCATCGACAATCAATCTTGTGATTGCTTTCGCCTCTGCAAAACAGTATAAATAGGTTGAGAAGGATAGGAAGTAAGTCTTCGTAACGTTAGTCTCATATTAGGTAGGTTTAAATAATTAGTATATAGTGGAATTAGCAAGTCTTGATTACCACTTGTGATGTAAATGAATCAGGTAGTTAGATTGTCAAATAAGTTGCAGATCGGTCATTATACATGTAGGTTTGTCTCTATAAACCTACATGTATGAAAGCATTAAAAGTGATAGTTTTATATCCAATCACTAGACATTTTTAACATATTTCGCATGTGGTTAAAGTCTTGAACTAGCCCACCGTATCACCTACGAACGAAAAATTCATTTTCCAGTTGAGGCAATGAGAGGCAAGCTCTCCAAAATTATTGTCCCCACTATGTATCGTGATGATCTGCCCAGGGCTACACATGCCGTGGATCGCTTTATACCCTGCCGGGTATAATTTACCTACTACATCTTTATCTTGTACCCGTTAGGGTATGAAATACAAATATTTATTATATTTATACCCGAATGGGTACAACTATCAATCCGTTAGCGGCATTTGTTCGCGCGAAGAGAAAAAGTCTAAAGTTCTCTCAGGAAGAACTCGCATTTAAGGCTGGTGTAGGTCTTCGTTTTCTTAGGGAGCTCGAAAGGGGCAAAACAACCCTGCGCCTCGATAAAGTAAACCAGGTGCTGGAGCTTTTTGGAAAGCAGGTGGGCATAACTGATCTGGAACAAAATTATGACACAGAAAGCTAAGATCTTTTACCGAAACCGCCTGGCGGGATATCTGGAGAGATACGAGGCCGGATACCGGTTTTCATATGAGAAAGCTTATCTGCGACACGCAGAAGCCAGACCGGTGAGCCTGACAATACCGCTTTCAGAATATTCTTATACCAGCCGGATCTTGTTTCCTTTTTTCGATGGCCTCATACCAGAAGGATGGTTGTTGAATATTGCCAGGCAAAACCTGAATCTCAAAGAAACAGATCGTTTCGAACTGCTGGTCACCCTTTGCAAAGATACGATCGGGGCAGTAACAGTTGTGCCAGATGGGGAGGATGCAGATGAATAGATGCTACTTCTGCTATCGACAGGTACCTCAAGGGCAGCATTATCACAAAAACTGCTGTAAGAAATTCTTTGGTACAGACAGCCTTCCCGTTCTTGAGCTGAATAAGGAGTTATTGGAGGAACTTGCAAAAGAGACTATCAATAAACGTATCTCCATAACTGGAGTGCAGCCCAAGCTTTCGGTTAGTTTAGACAGGGTTCCGGGGCAAAGCGAACGTTTAACCATTGTAGGCCTATGGGGTGCCTACATCTTAAAGCCCCAGCATGCCGAGATTCCTCAAATGCCTGAAACGGAAGATCTCACCATGCATCTGGCTTCAGTATTCAAAATAAACACGAGCGCACATTGTCTCATCCCTACGACAGCAGGTCAGCTGGTATATCTCGTAAAACGTTTTGACCGTCAAGGTGATCTGAAGATACACATGGAAGATCTTTGCCAGCTCGGAGAGTTCCAGACGGAGCAGAAATACATGAGTACTTATGAGCGCTGTGGAAAGCTGATCCTCAAATACTGTACACATAAAGGCCTGGAGGTCCTGAGTTACTTTGAACTCCTGGTGTTTTCATTTTTAAGCGGCAATAACGATATGCATATGAAAAACTTTGCCGTGCTGCATCAAGACGGTCAAATTGTACTTAGCCCAGCATATGATCTCATTAATAGCAATCTGATAAACCCGGCCGATAAAGAGGATATGGCCTTGTTGTTGAATGGGAGAAAGAAGAATATCAATCGCGATGACTTTCAGAAACTCTCAGAGGTGTTGGGTATACGCGAGATAGTTTTTAAGCGCATAATGCAGAAATACACAGGCAGTACTGAAAAGGTGAAAGATTTGATTGACAGATCCTTCCTGTCGGATCCCTACAAGGAAGAGTACAAGAGAATATGGCAGCAAAAGCTTACAAAGCTGATTTAAATGAAACATAGTTATGATCCATACACCAGGCCCCTTCGGACAACACACATTCCCCAACAATCACTTTGGAGAACGATCATAATATAGTTCAGTAGGCGCCATGCCGAACTTTTTCTTGAAAGAATACGAGAAGTGCGACAGGCTCTCAAAGCCCAGCTCAAGGTAGATGGCTGAGGGTTTTTGATGCTTCATTTCGATAAGTTGTTTTGCTGCGTTCAGCCGCATGTCCTGCAGCCACTGCCGGGGCGGTGAGCCGAAAGTTTTCTGGAAGTCACGTTTGAAACCCGCCAGGCTGCGCCCGGTCAACTGTGCAAATTTTTCGATAGGGACATTGAAATGAAAATTACTGAGCATGAACTTTTCCAGGTCGATCTTATGAGGCTGCGAAAAGTCAAATAAAAAGTTGCGAAGTCCGGGCAAGGCAAGCAGTAATAGTTTAATGCCTTCTTTAACTTTTAGGATGCCCATTTCGTCTGTCATGGCCGCTCCAGAGCGTCGTGCGTATGGAACAATAGATTGAAAATACCCCTGCAAGAATTCGTTTGAGGGAATCAGGATGTTTGGCGGACCAACATATCTCCGGTCTGCTTCAAGTTTTTCTTCCAGCGCGATTCTGCGCAGCAAGTCTTCCTGGAGGGATATGACAATGGTTTCGTAATTTGCTTCGGGAAAGGGTGTTTTAGTGAGCGTACCCACCTGGTTTTTGCCAATCAGCAGCATTTCTCCTCCGGTCATCGAAATGTTCTGTCCAGAGGTCTGTAAGACCAACTGCCCTGAACCTGTAGTATTAAGGTAGGGTGGTTCCAAAAACATACTTTCTCTTTTCGTTCGGAAGAGAGGTAGGAGTAGAAAATGACGCCGGGGAGGATTTCTGCTGGACTTTCCATTTAGCGTTGCAAGTAAGTGCCACCAAGTATGGCGCCGGGTGCAAAAGTAGTGTTTAAGGTGCTCATTTCTTCCGGCGTAAAAACAATATCCATCGCTGTGATATTTTCCGGTAAGCGCGACCTGCGGCTCATGCTTACCAGCGGCATCACGTTTTCGCCTTGTGCGTTTACCCAGGCGATCGCAACCTGTGGTGGCGAATAGCCTTTATCCTTTGCTAACTGCTTTAATACCTCGACTTTTTTCAGGTTATGAATCAAGTTTTCACCCTTGAAACGGGAGAAATGATTACGGTAATCGTTTTCTGCAAGCGGAGCATTCAACTCTCCGGTCAACAAGCCTTCAGCAGTACCAGCGAAGGCCACGATGCTAATGCCTAATTCCTTTGCTGCAGGCAGCAGTTCGCTTTCTATCCCGCGCTCAGCGAGCGAATACCCGATTTCCAGCGCCCTTATGGGATAAGTGCTGTTAGCTTTACGAAGCTGGTCTGCTGTAATTTCCAGAGATACCTCATTCTTCCTCTTCCGACTTGCTAAGATTTATGCTTAATGATCATCTCCCCCCAAGAATTCCGCTTGATCCGCATTGATCCTAAGTTTTGGCTTGATCCAAAACCTAGCCCCCAAAACGCAAAAAGGCGCAATCTCTCGCGCCTTTTTGTGATCCCGCTGGGATTCGAACCCAGGACCACTACATTAAAAGTGTAATGCTCTACCAGCTGAGCTACGGAATCTTACTTTTTCTTCTTCGTTTCAGCATTTCTGCTTACCTCGTTTCCGTTAAAGTGACGCAAAGATACGCCTACAAGCCTTTCAGTGCAACTATTTACAACTCTTTTTTCCTCCCTTTAGTATAAGCTCTTCAAAATCAGTCCCAAAAAATCACGCCAACACGAACTCCAACAAGCGCCAATATCCCCTCAAAGCCGTCAGGAAACATCATCATGCCGTAACATCCCCACATCCGCTCTTTAAATTCTATCCCTTTTCGTAATTTCGCAAGGATGACAAAGAAACCAACTCCAACCATATTGGTGGTTAACGACGACGGCATCGACGCCCCAGGCATTAAAGTTCTCATCGATGCCATGAAAGGCCTCGGCAGGGTAGTGGTCGTAGCACCTGATAGCCCTCAGTCGGCAACGGGACACGCCATTACCATAGCAAAACCACTTCGTTTAGACCGCGTACACATCTATCCGGATGTGGAGATGTATAAATGCTCCGGAACTCCCGTAGACTGCGTAAAGCTCGCAGTAAACAAAGTCTTCCAGGGTAAGAAACCAGACCTTTGCGTTTCTGGTATCAACCACGGGCTAAACCACTCCATTAACGTTATCTATTCAGGAACCATGTCAGCAGCCATGGAAGGCGCCATCGAAAGCATTCCTTCGGTAGGTTTCTCGTACGACGACTTCTCCTACGATGCTGACTTCTCCAAATGCGTTCCCTTTATCAAGATAGTGGCACAGCAGGTCCTCGAACACGGCCTTCCTTTAGGCACGCTATTGAACGTGAACTTCCCAAGAGTAGAGAACATCAAGGGACTTAAAGTATGCCGTCAAGCCAACGCCAAGTGGGCAGAAGAGTTCGACGAGCGTAAAGACCCGCATAACCGCAATTACTATTGGCTGACAGGCGTATTCCAGCTGAACGACAGGGGAGAGGATACCGACGTTTGGGCTTTGAACAATGACTATGCGTCCATCGTGCCCGTGCAGTTCGACTTTACCGCTCACCACGCCATCCCGCTGCTGAATAACTGGAACCTGGATGCTTAAGAAAGATAATATCTGGCTGGGTACTGTACTGGGACTCGTGTTCCCCGGTATTGCCTATTTCATTGTAGAGATCCTGAAAAAGAATGTCCGCATTCTGGAAAAGGACGACCTGCTCTACATCGGCTGCGTGGCAATCAATCTCTTTCTGGTGCGCTACTTTTTCCGTAAGAACAGCGAAAATACAGCACGCGGCATTGTAGCCTCAACATTTATCTGTGCCTTTGTGTTCTTCATGTACAAGGTTCGCCAATAACAGCACTCAAATGAACTACTATCTTATTTCGGGGGAGGCCTCGGGCGACTTGCACGGAGCTAATCTGATGAAAGCGATCAAACAGACTGACCCTCAGGCGAACTTTCGTTTCCTGGGTGGTGATCTGATGCTGGCTGAAGGTGGCCATATTGTCAAACACTACAGCGAAATGGCCTTTATGGGTTTTGTGGAAGTGGTGATGAATCTGCGGACTGTCCTGCGCAACATCAAAATGGTAAAGCAGGATCTGCTCCAAGACAGACCGGATGCGCTTGTCCTGATCGATTTCCCTGGCTTCAACCTGAAGATCGCGGAGTTTGCCAAGAAGAACGGCATCAAGGTGTTTTACTATATCTCACCCAAGGTCTGGGCCTGGAATCAGAAGCGCGTCCTGAAGATCAAAAAGGTGGTGGATCATCTCTATTGCATCCTGCCCTTCGAAGTGGAATTCTTCCGTTCCTGGGGTATGGAGGTCGATTACGTCGGTAATCCGCTCCTGGATGAAATTGCGGCCAGTACACCGAACGAAAACTTCCGCACACAGAACGGACTCACAGACCAAAAGATCATCGCCCTGCTTCCCGGGAGCCGCCGTCAGGAGGTTTCTTCTATCTTAACGGATATGCTGAGCGTGGTCAGGAACTTTCCGGGATACCAGTTCGTCATCGCGGGTGCTCCTACGTTTACGCAGGACTACTACGATGCACTGATGCCCAATCAAAAGCTGAAGGTGGTATTCGGACAGACATACGACTTGCTGAGAAATGCCGAAGCGGCTATCGTCACGTCCGGTACGGCGACGCTGGAGACGGCTTTGTTTCATGTTCCGGAGATCGTGGTCTACAAAGGCAATAAGATCTCAATCGCCATAGCGCGACTGGTCATCAAAATCCGCTTTATCTCTCTGGTGAACCTCATCATGGATAAGCTGGTGGTAAAGGAACTGATCCAGGAGGACTGCAACCCCGCGAAGATCACGGAAGAATTAAATGCCCTCCTGCACGACGATGCCTACCGCAGCAACATGCTGAAAAATTATCAGGAATTGTCTGAGAAGATGGGAGAGCCCGGCGCGTCTAAACGGACTGCCGAACTCATTTTTAAGGAGCTTCAATAAGCGCTCCGGATACAGCGCGCAGCTTCAATAGAGCTCCGCACAACAAAACAAGAAATTATGAAAGCATTTTTGTTCGACCTTAACGGTACGATGATCGATGATATGGACTTCCACAACCGTGCCTGGCACAGCATCCTCACTGAGGACCTGGGCAAAGACATCTCCATGGAAGAAACCAAGCTCCAGATGTATGGCAAGAACTCTGAACTGCTGGAACGGGTGTTCGGCAAAGACCACTTCACCCAGGAACGCATGGATGAACTATCAAAAGAAAAGGAGAGACGCTACCAGGCGGCTTTCAAACCGCATCTGAAGCTGATCGACGGTCTCGACAGGTTCCTGGAAAAGGCTCATCAGAAAGGAATCAAAATGGCCATCGGTTCTGCCGCCATCCCTTTCAATATCGACTTTGTACTGGATAACCTGAACCTCCGCCACTATTTCCCGGTAACCGTCAGCGCTGATGATGTGGTCCTGAGCAAACCAGATCCTGAAACGTTTGTAAAAGCGGCTGAGCTGCTCAACGTCAAACCTGAAGACTGCATCGTCTTCGAAGATAATCCCAAAGGTGTGGAAGCTGCGCTAAACGGAGGAATGAAAGCCGTTGTCCTCACCACCATGCACGAAGAGCATGAGTTTGAAGGCCTGCCCAATATCCTCAAGTTCATCGAAGATTATAACGACCCTTATATACTAGAGCTGATCTGATCTAAAAAAAGAACCCAGGCTTGCCTGAAAAAATATCCAACAAACAAAAAGGCCCTGAAGCATTACACTCCAGGGCCTTTTACCATATAAAAAACGATCTTACTTATAAGCAACCTCGCTCCAGCGGAGCTCATTCTTGAACTGGTACAGGTTTGTTTCCTTACCGATCTTCACGAACTCGATATCCGCCATTTCAGCGAAATCCTGCATGTGCTCAGATGTTAAGTTCTGGCTGTAGCCGGTGTGGTGTGCACCACCCGCCAGGATCCATGCTGCTAGGCCGGTCTTCATATCCGGGTATGGCTTCCACAGTACACGTGCTACAGGAAGGTTCGGCAGGTCGTGCTCTGGAGCTACTGCTTCTACTTCGTTCACCAGCATACGGAAACGGTTACCCATATCGATGATGGATGCGTTCAAAGCCGGTCCTGCTGCTACGTTGAATACCAAACGAACTGGATCTTCTTTACCGCCGATTCCTAATGGGTGGATCTCACAAGATGGTTTGCCATCAGCGATAGACTCGCAGATCTCCAGCATGTGTGAACCCAATACCAATAGGTTAGATGGGTCGAAGTGGTAAGTATAGTCTTCCATGAATGCGTTTCCGCCTTTCAGTCCGCTACCCATTACCTTCATCGCACGTACTAAAGCTGCTGTCTTCCAGTCGCCTTCTCCTGCGAATCCATATCCGTCAGCCATCAGACGCTGTGCTGCGATACCTGGCAATTGTTTCATGCCGTGCAGGTCTTCAAATGTATCAGAGAATCCTTTGAATCCTCCGTCTACAAGGAAGTGACGCATACCGATCTCGATCTTCGCTGCTTCACGCAATGATGCATGCTGTGCGCCGCCTTTTCTCAAAGCTTCTACTACTGCATAACGTTCTGCATATTCTGCAGTCAGTTTATCGATCTCTCCATCGCTTACCTGGTTGATCACAGCTACTAAGTCGCCGATTCCGTAAGTGTTTACAGAGAAACCGAACTTCAGTTCTGCCTCTACTTTATCACCGTCTGTTACTGCCACGAAACGCATGTTGTCGCCAAAACGCGCGAACTTTGCTCCCTGCCAGTCGTTCCAGCCTGCAGCTGCACGGGTCCATGCATTGATCTGCTCCAATACTTCTTCGTCTTTCCAGTGACCTACAACCACTTTACGCTCTATGCGGAGGCGAGATACGATGAAACCGAACTCACGGTCTCCATGCGCACTCTGGTTCAGGTTCATGAAGTCCATATCGATGGTGCTCCATGGAATATCGCGGTTGAACTGGGTGTGCAGGTGCAATAACGGCTTGCGAAGGATCTTTAATCCGTTGATCCACATCTTGGCAGGGGAGAAGGTGTGCATCCAGGTGATGATACCGATACAGTTCTCTGCTACGTTGGCCTGCTGACAGATCTGGTAGATCTCTTCAGTGCTCTTTACTGTTGGTTTGAATACAACCTGCACAGGGATCTGTGATGCTGCATTCAGTGATTTGGCAATCTCTTCGGAGTGTGCCGCTACTTGCTTCAGGGTCTCTTCTCCGTAAAGATGCTGACTGCCGGTTACAAACCAGACTTCGAATTTCTTTAAATCTAACATATTTTTATAGGGATATTATTGTTGTCCGTAGTATGAATGTGGTCCGTGTTTGCGCTCGAAATGCTTCTTGATCAGCGAGTCCTTCAGGCGGGGTGCAACGGGACTGATTTGCTCCGTCAGCAGCGCCATCTTGGCTACTGTTTCCAGTACCGCACTGTTGTAAACGGCTTTTTCTGCTGTCTTACCCCAGGTAAAAGGTGCGTGGTTACCCACCAGGATCATCTCTACTTCTTTGTAGCTTAAGCCTTTCTCCAGGAAGCAGTTCATGATCTGGAATCCGGTCTGGTATTCGTAATCTCCCTCGATCATTGCGTCTTCCATTGGCGGCGCACAAGGTACGTCTACCGTGATATGGTCAGCGTGCGTTGTTCCGAAGATGGGAATATCACGCTGGCTCTGCGCCCATGCTGTTGCATAGGTGGAGTGGGTATGTACGATACCGCCGATCTCTTCCCAGTGCTTGTATAATACAGCGTGGGTCAGGGTATCTGAAGAGGGGCGAAGGCTTCCCTCAACGGTCTTGCCGTCGAAGTCCACAATAACCATCTTCTCAGGACTCAGATCTTCGTATGGTACTCCGCTTGGTTTGATCGCGAAGACGCCTTCCGAACGGTCTGCAGCACTCACATTCCCGAAGGTAAAGAGTACCAGTCCCAGTTTGGGTAACTGCATATTGGTTTCATATGCAGTTTGTTTGATTTGATCGTATTTACTCATCTTGATATCTGTGTATAAACAGCATTAAGCGTGTACTTCTTCGGTTAATAAGCCTTCAATGGCGTGTCCGGCTTCTGAGTAGTGCGCATAACGCTTCGCGTAAATGGCTACTCGCTCCGGGTTCGGATGGTACTCAGCGTCGAAGCCTTGTCCCATTGCCGCCATTGCATCTTCCACTCGTGGATAGATACCTGCTGCCGTAGCGGCAAACATGGCTGCACCGATCGCACAGGTCTGCTCTGATTTATGGATGCGGATCGGCATATTCATCACATCGGCCATCATCTGCATGATGAAAGGTGATTTCTTTGCTACTCCGCCTAGACCGATTAGTCCTTTTACAGGAACGCCCTGCTCATTGAAACGGTCAACAATCTTCTTGGCACCGAAACAGGTTGATTCTACCAGTGAACGGAACATCTTCACAGCATCACTTCCCAGGTCAAGACCAAGGAAAGCGCCTTTTAATGCTTGATTCGCATCTGGTGTACGTCTTCCGTTTAACCACTCAATCGCATACTCACCAAACTCTTCAATAGGCAATAAGGCAGCCTGCTTGCTAAGTTCAGGGATAATACGTCCTTCTACTTCTTCTAAAAGGCGTGCTGCAGTTTCTGCATCGATCACCTTAGAGTCGCCCACCAATTGCTTGAATGGACCCATCAGCACGTTCTTAAACCAGGCGTAGGCGTCTCCGAAAGCTGATTGTCCGGCTTCCATACCGATCATGCCTGGAATAATAGATCCGTTCACCTGTCCGCAGATTCCGTTGACCAGGATGCCTTCTACTTCATCGGCTGGTGCAACCAGCATATCGCAGGTGGATGTTCCCATTACCTTGCTCAGGTAGTAAGGCTCAATTTGTCCGCCTACAGCTCCCATATGCGCATCAAATGCACCAATACCGATCACCACATCATTGCTCAGACCTAAACGCTCTGACCATTCAGCACTGATCGTTCCTGCTTGTTCTGCTGATGTATAGGTTTTGCTGGCTAATCTGGACGGGAATCCTTTCAATAGGGGATCGAGAGAAACAAAGAACTCTTCCGGCGGGAATCCACCGAATTCTTCATTCCACAGGGATTTATGTCCTGCTGAACAAACGCTGCGTTTGATCTCGTCTACGTTGTTTCCGCCTGTCAGTACGAATGGAATCCAGTCGCAATGCTCTACCCAGGTATAGCAAGCCTGACGGACCGCCTCATCGGCACGCAGAATGCGCAGCAGCTTCGACCAGAACCACTCCGAGGAGTAGATCCCGCCTACGTATTTCAGGTAGTTGGTCTCAAACTTAGTTGCATGCTCATTGATCTCCGCAGCTTCTTTTACCGCTGTATGATCTTTCCAGAGCACGAACATCGCATTCGGGTTGTCCTTGAATTCTGGTAACAGGGCCAGTGGAGTTCCTTCTTTGTTTACAGCAACGGGAGTGGATCCTGTCGTGTCTACCGAGATGGCTTTCACCTGCGCAGCCACTTCGGGACCTACCTTCGCCAGGCATTCCTTGATGGTGCTTTCCAGTCCTGCAACGTAATCTTCAGGATGCTGACGGAACTGATTCTTCTCAGGATCGCAGAATGCACCTTTTTTCCATTGAGGATAATAAAATACAGAGGCAGCTAATTCCTCACCACTGTTTGCGTTTACGATTACTGAGCGTACCGAGTCCGTCCCGTAATCTACTCCAATAACAAATTTTTCTGAAGACATAATTGGTATTCGTGTCTAATTAACACTTAATGATGTCAAAAATAGAAATTACTTGTCAATATGTACGCTTTTTATAAAAGAAAATTATCGGGTGTTGGTACGAAGTTTACGAAGGTCTGTAGTTTGTCTTTATACTGCGATTTATCGAGCATATAGTAAAAGGCTCCTTTCTTCGATCCTTCTTTGTCTTTCTCCTGTTGTTTGATCAGGAGGTCGGCCGATAAGACCTTTCTGCTGAAGTTCCGCTTGTCGAATTCGGTATCGTAAACGGCGGTGTATAAGGACTGTAGCTGTGGTAATGTGAACTTATCGGGAAGCAGCTCAAAAAGAACAGGGTGCAGCGCGGCCTTGTATCGCAGCTTTTTCAGCGCGGCTTCTACCATCTCATTATGGTCGAAGATCAGCTCCGGCCGCTCTTTCAGCAGGAACCATTCCGGCCTGTATTCTTCGCTTAACTGTTCGGTATATTTCTTAATGTCGATCAGCGCGAAATAGGTGATACTGATCACGCGTTCTATCGGGTCGCGCTTCGGGTTCCCGAAGGCTTCCAGCTGCTCCATGTACACACCCTCCAGTCCCGTGAGCTGTTTCAGGATCCGCGCCGCGGCGTTCTCGGGACTCTCATCCGGCTGTAGAAATCCGCCCACGACGCTCCATTTGCCCATCTCGGGTTCAAAGGCTCTATGGATCAATAACAATTTGAGGTTTTCTCCGTCGAAACCGAATATAATACAGTCAATAGCGATCAGAAGACGGGTCTGTTTGGAATACCTGTTCATGGATAGGTTTGTTCGATAAATATCTTATTGGTTAAATAGCGGCGAAAGATAAGAGATTTTCTGTCCGCATAAAGTATGTTATGTCAAATTAACAATTATTCCTACGCTTCTTTCCTGGTTACATCATTAGGAATTTTCTGTTTTTTCATAAACCCTACTAATTCTATAGATTAATTATGTACTTCTAATTTTTCCCCTATATTTGTCTGTAGAAACTCAAACAATCAACAAACAAACGACTGAAAAATAATGAAGACGCAAAAGCACCGGTCTCATCAGACAGCGAAAGTATTGAACATGCCTCATGCAGTTGTAAAGCGAATGTGTTGTTGCCGGTAGGGATATAAATAAAGCCGGAAGAGTAGCTCTCCCGGCTTGTCGGATAAAATCAGAAAGTAACGCCAATTGCCACTGACTCTATCCCGTTCTTATCAATCAATTGCTCATTAATAAAAACATCCAAAGGTATGAAATTATATACCCGGACTCGTTATGCGCTTAGTTTTGTATGCGCATTTTTACTTGTCCCTTTTACTCCCGTACTGCTCCGGGCTCAGCAAGATCCCCGGCCACTCATCAACTCGAGCCTGCATGGTACCGTACTCGACGATAAAACGAAGGACCCTCTCGTAGGTGTATCCATACAAATCAAGGGGACTACGCACTCGGCACAAACAGATGCTAAAGGGCGCTTTCAGTTCATCACGGGACAGAAGTTTCCCTATAATCTGATCATCAGCTATATCGGCTACCAAAAGACGGAGGTCACTGCAACGGGCAGTCCCATTGAAGTTCTCCTGAAGGAAGATATCAAGGCACTTAACGAGGTGGTTGTGGTAGGCTACGGCACGCAGACCCGCCGCTCCATGATCGGCTCGGTATCCACCATCAAAACCTCGGAGATTGCCAACCAGCCCTCCGCCAGCTTCGATCAGCAGATCCAGGGCCGCGCTGCAGGGGTACAGGTGGGCTCCAACACTGGGGTGCCGGGCGACGGGCTTTTCTTCCGCATCCGCGGAACGACTTCCATCAACGCCAGCAGCGACCCGCTCTACGTGATCGATGGCGTCTTCATCAATAACCAGTCGCTGCAAAAGATTACGACTCAGGGTCAAGCGAATAATCCGCTGGCGGACATCAACCCCGCCGACATTGAATCGATTTCTATCCTGAAGGATGCTGAGGCGACTGCCATCTACGGGGCGAGGGCCGCAAACGGAGTAGTGCTTATTACGACCAAAAGGGGCACCTACAACTCCCGCCCCAAAATCGCCCTTAACGCATACGCAGGGGCAGCATGGGCACCTAAACTTTGGGATCTGCTGACAGGTCCCGAGCACGCCACCATTATCAACGAAGCCTGGCTGAACGACGGGAAGCCTGCTGCTACCCGTCCTTTTCGCCCGGTGGATGAAGGGGGACGCGGGCTTCCTGAACAGCAGCAGACCTACGACCGGCTCAACGACATCTTTCGCACCGGGGCGATCCAGAACTACGATCTTTCGGTGTCCGGCGGTAACGACAAAACCCGCTACTACATCGGCGGGGGATATGCTTCCCAGGACGCCACATTGAAAACGAATGATTACAGTCGTGCCAGCTTCAAGGTCAACCTCGATCAGACCATCAACTCTTTCCTGAAGGTGGGTACGAGCAATACGCTGGCCCGCTCATCCCGTGCGAATGCAAGGGTAGGAGACGGTCCCCAGGGTGGTATCCTGCAGGCGGCACTCCACACGCCTACTTATCTGCCGAAGTTCAATACGGATGGAACGTATGCAAAATGGGCGGGCTTCGACAACCTCGACGTGCTGATCAACAATACGGACATGAGCTCCGTCAGCACCCGCTACATCGGTAACGTATTTGGCGAAGCGGAGATCATCAAGGGACTGAAGTTCCGCACAAGCTGGAGCCTCGATTATAACAATTACGATGAGTTTGAATACTGGAATTCGCTCACCAACCGCGGCAGTGCCAACAAAGGTCTTGCTACCTCCAGTATCAGCCAGAACCTAATCTGGAGCAGCGAACAGACGCTGACCTATCGCACCTCCTTCCATAAGGAGCATACCCTGGGTGTGCTGCTCGGAAACTCGGTGCAGGGGAATACCGCACGCCAGACCTTCGCCCAGGGAACGAACTTCCCCTCTGATGATCTGAAGCAGATCGCTTCGGCGGCGACAACAACTTCTTCGTCCAACCTGGCAGAAAATAAGCTGTCTTCGTTATTTTCCCGGGTCGACTATAACTACGCGGGCAAATACTTCTTCGAAGTGAGTCTGCGGGCCGACGGCTCTTCCCGCTTCGGAGCGGATAAGAAATGGGGCTACTTCCCTTCAGCAGGGCTTTCGTGGCGAATAAAAGAGGAATCTTTCCTCAGAAATTCACAGTCCGTCAGCGATCTGAAGATCCGCGCCAGCATCGGTCTTACCGGAAACCAGAACGGCATCGACAACTACGCGGCTCTTGGCCTTTGGCAGGGAGGGTATAACTATCTGGACAACCCGGGATCTGCCCCGATTCAGCTGGCCAATGCCGATCTGGGCTGGGAGTCGACTCGCCAAACCAACCTAGGCGTGGACCTCGGCCTGTTCAAGGATCGCCTGGGAATTGAATTCAACGTCTATTCCAAGTACACGGAAGATCTCCTGTTGAACGATCCGCTGGCTCCCAGCACGGGATTCTCTTCCATCACCAAGAACACCGGTGAGATCAGCAACAAAGGCTTTGAACTCGGCATCAACAGCACCAATATCGCCGCTGAGCATTTCAGATGGCAAAGCAACCTGAACCTGGGACGCAATATCAATAAAATTGAAAAACTGCCGACGCCCATCGATGCTTCATACAACACTATCCGCATGATTGAGGGCTATCCGCTGTATTCTTTCTTTGTCTACAAGCAGCTGTATGTCGACCCGCAAACGGGCGACGCGGTATACGAGGACCTGAATGGGGATGGTCAGATCACCGTGGCCGACAAGCAGGTTGTCGGCAATGCTTCTCCGAAGCTGTTCGGGGGACTGAATAACTCGTTTTCCTTCAAGGGAATCGATCTGTCTGTCTTCTTCAACTTTTCTTACGGAAACAAAATCTATAACAACAACCGCTTCTTCCTCGAATCGGGCGGTACGCGTGATGACCGCCGTGCCATCAACAAGAACCAGCTGAACAGATGGCAGAAGCCGGGCGATATCACCGATGTGCCGCGTGTGACTACGCAGGGAACCAACTATACGCTCAGCCCGAGCAGCCGCTTTGTGGAGGATGGTTCTTTCCTGCGCCTCAGTACGGTGAATCTGGGATACACGCTGCCTAAGCACCTCAGCAGAAAAGTGAACGCATCTTCTGTCCGCATCTATGTCACCGGAACGAACCTGGCACTGTGGACCAAATACAGCGGTCCGGATCCAGAGATCAACGTCACCTCCAATCCCCTGGTTCAGGGATACGACCTGGGTACGCCTCCCGTGCCACGCACGGTGCAATTGGGTTTAAATGTCACACTCTAAAAGATCAAGAACAATGAAACGCTTAGCATATATATTCCCCCTTTTGCTTCTGCTCTCTTCCTGCGAGAAGTTCCTGGAAGTGGATCCGCAGCTTCAGGTGGATGAGGCAAAGGCCATCACCAATGCTTCATCGGCCGCTACTGCCCTGAACGGGCTTTACAATCGTCTGGGTACAAACGACTATTACGGCTCTAATTTCCCTGCTCTGTCGTACCTCTCCGGAGGCGACATCCAGTGGTCGGGTTCCCAATCTGCTCCTCAGGAGGTGGTCCTCCATCGTCTTACGGCCGACAATGGCTATGTGGGATCTGCATGGGCAGCCATTTACAAAACGATCCTCTCTGCCAACTATATCATTCAAGCTGTACCCCAGGTAGTAGATCCGCTGTTTACCGAGACGCAGCGGAACACTATCCTGGGTCAGGCACATTTTATCAGGGCGCTTGCTTACTTCGACCTGGCAAGGGGATGGGGTGGCGTGCCGATCGTCCTGACGCCTACCCGCGAATCTTCTGAGAACGCCAACATCGCAAGAGCGAGCCTGGCCGAAACCTATGCGCAGGTGCTGAAGGATCTCGAGACGGCTGAAACGCTGCTGCAGGAAAAAACCGACCGCCAGAGAGCGACGCGCAAGACGGTCTGGGCGCTGCGCTCCCGCTATCACCTCTACCGCGCTGAATGGGCGCAGGCGGAGTCCTACGCCACAAAGGTGATCAACGACTCGGGCAGCTTCTCTCTGCTGAAGCCCTATTCGGCCTTCTTCGCCAGCAACGCCCTGAATACCGCCGAATCGGTCTTCGAGCTTTCGTACACCATCTCTGCAACAAATAATCACAGCAACTGGTGGCTGCCGCCGGCCCTGGGGGGCAGGAGGGAATGGTCGCCTACCACACAGCTCGTTGCGCTGCTGACGAGTCCGCGGACAGGTGGGGGGCGCAAGGAATTGCTCGGTCAAACAGCTGCTCCCGGCAACCTCTGGTATGGCAAACTCTACTACCGCTCCCCAACGGGTACAGACCCCGCCTATATCATCCGCACCGCCGAGCTGTACCTCATCCGTGCAGAGGCCCGGGCACAGCAGAATAACCTGGGCGCTGCGCTGAATGACCTGAATGCTGTGCGCGACCGAGCGGGTCTGGAGGCACTGATTACGACCGACAAGAACGCCATCCTGGATGCTATCTCTCAGGAAAGGCGACTGGAGTTTGCCTTCGAAGCTGACCGCTGGTTTGACCTGGTCAGAACAGGGAAGGTAGCTCAAGTGCTCGGGATCACCAATCCAAGTAAGTACCTTTTTCCGATCCCAACAGCGGAGATCGTAGCCAATTCCGCCATCGTCCAGAACAAAGATTACTAGTTTATCTCTCTCATCATGAAAATAATAAAATCGCTAAGCCTCGCCATGCTGCTGTTGCTGACTGCTCAAACGGGATTCAGTCAGAAAGCTCCCATTGTCAAAACCGTAGGTCCCGAAAAGGGCTCCCTGCTCATCATAGGGGGCGGAAAGGTCGGTCCCGAAATCTGGTCGAAGTTCATTGAGCTTGCTGGTGGTGAATCGGCCAACATCGTCGTCATTCCTACGGCCGGTGATGATTCGACCATTAACAGGGGTGTATCGAAAGAAAAGGAAATTCTTGAATCGCTGGGTGTGCGTACCGTTTCGGTGCTGCACACACGTGACCCTAAGATTGCCGACACCGAGCAGTTTGCCGCGCCCATCAAAAAGGCCACAGGCATCTGGTTCGTAGGCGGACGCCAGTGGAAGATTGCCGATGCACTCCTGAATACGCGCACGCACCGGGAGCTCAACAATCTGCTCAACCGCGGCGGCGTTATTGCCGGCACCTCAGCCGGTGCAACCATCCAGGGCTCCTTCCTGCTGCGGGGGGATACCAAAGGAAATGAGATCCTGGTGGGCGACCATCTGCAGGGGCTCGACTTCATCCACAACGTGGCCATCGACCAGCATATCCTGAAGCGCAATCGCCAATTCGACCTTATCGAAGTCATTCGCAGCAAGCCAGAGCTGCTCGGGATCGGCATAGACGAGAGTACGGCCATCTTCGTGCAGAAGGACACCTTCGAGGTGCTTGGCACCTCATACGCTGCCGTGTACGAAAGCAGTCAGCTGAATAACGCCAGGCCCTTCGTCTTTCTCAGCCGCGGCCAGAAATACGACCTCAAAAACAGGAAAGTGATCGCCGAAGTACCGAAGTCTGCCAATCCGATCAGCAATAAATAATTAATGATATGACGACGCCATACGCAACCGGAACCCTGCCTCCCTGGAAGAACTATGAGAAAGCGCTCTTTCGCTTCTTTTTCATCTACTTCCTCCTTCAGGTGCTTCCGCTCGACCCTGCATTTTACGCGCATCTGCTTCAACCGGAGGAAGGATATCCCTTTTACGGCTACCTGTTCAATATCGCACGCTATAGCCCGCACTTTTTAACCGCGGAAGAGTCGTTTCTGAACTGGCTTGTTCCGGCCCTGATTGCCCTTGTGGGTTCACTCGTTTGGTCGGCAAAGGATCTCCACCGTTCGGATTACCGCAGATTGTATTACTGGCTGCGGGTGATCCTGCGCTACCGGCTTGCACTCGGACTGATTGGCTACGGCTTCATCAAGATATACCCAATGCAGTCGCCGCTTCCTTCACTCAGCCACCTGAATACCCACTACGGCGACCTGAGTTCATGGAAGATCTTCTCCCTCACACTGGGTGTGGTGCCCGGTTATGAGTCTTTCCTCGGATGGGTGGAGATCCTGGCGGCGCTGCTGCTCCTGTACAGAAAAACTGCGACCATCAGCGCCTTCCTGGTGCTGGTGTACACAGGTAATGTTTTTATGGCCAACCTGGCTTATGAGGGCGGGGAGCATGTCTATGCGCTTTATCTGATCAGCATCGCGCTGTTTCTCCTGGCCCATGATGCCATCCGCCTGTACACGCTGTTCGGATTGGAGCAGGCTACGGCACCGGATACTTACCGCCCCGTTTTCGAGGGCAATCAGCGGAGTATCCGTCTGGCACTGAAGTCGACCTTTATCCTGCTTTTTCTCCTTGTTTATGGCTTTGCTGCTTACAGGGGCTTCCGGGAAGATCCTTATCAGTACCCTAAGACGGCGGGACTGCCTGAAGCCAGCGGCATCTACGAGGTGGCGGAGTTTCGCCTCAATAACCGGATCATTCCGTATTCGGCAGTCGACAGTCTCCGTTGGAATGACGTTGTCTTTGAAAAATGGGCCACCCTAAGCGTACGCTCTAACCGTCCCGCGGTACTCGACTCAAGCAACATCGAAGTGATCCGCGTGCAGGATAAAGACCGCCTGTACGAACTTGCAGGAGCCGCTGGTCGCCACTACTACAATTATCGCGTCGATACTCAACACGGCATCCTCCATCTCGAGAACAAGAACAGGCATTATGCCGATGAGCGTCTGGAACTTCGTTATACACGTCCCAATTCCCGGCAGATCATCCTGCAGGGGAGGAATGAGCGGGGCGAGTCGATCTACGTGGTGCTGAACAAGAAGGATAAGAAGTACCTTCTGGAGGAAGCAGCGAAACAAGGCCGCGGCAAAGCACTGGAATTATAAAATCTGAATTCATAAGAAGATGCAGACAAATACAGATATCAGAACACCGGAATTAAGTAAGCCGGTCCTGAGCACCGCCAAAGCCTGGAAGCCTTACCAGCTTTTCCTCTTCCGGGTGGCGTTTATCTTTTTCATCATCATGTCCATCCCGGGCTCCCTCAACTGGTACAAGGGCCTGTTCGGTATTGACTGGACCAGTGTCCATTACCGCGACCTCTACGATATCGCCCGTTTTCAGCCTTCTTTCCTGAAAGGATCTGCCCGCATCCTTTACGGTTACGGGGAGTGGCTCGTCATCCTGGGGATCTCGGCTATAGGTGCCGCTATCTGGTATTTCTTTGATAAAGAACGCAAAGAGTACACTAAGCTGAATTATTGGTTAAGAGTGATCGTCAGGTACCGGGCGGGTATCGGCATCATCGGTTTTGGTTTTACCAAGCTGCTTCCGGTGCAGATGCCTTATCCCTCCATCGGTCTGCTGAATACCGATTTCGGAGATCTGACCCTGCAAAAGATCTACTGGCTGTCCATCGGCATCGTACCCTTGTATCAGGTATTTGCAGGCGTGGTGGAAGTCACTGCGGGGTTGATGCTGTTCTTCAGAAAGACCACTTTGCTGGGTGCAGTGCTCCTGTTTGGCGCCCTGGGCGATATCGTGTATGTCAACTTTGCCTATGATGGGGGCGTGCACGTATATAGTTCCTACTTCGTGCTGTATGGCGCCTTCCTGATCCTCTATGACCTCCCGAAACTCTACAACTTGCTGATCCTGGAACGCGTCACGGTGCCGGCGAACTATTACCCTTCTTTCCGCCTTCCCTGGCAGAAGTACCTGCGTATCGGTCTGAAAACGCTGACGATTGCGATCTTTCTGGGACTGCTCTTCTACGTGCAGCTCCTCAACTTTCTGTACGATCCTTATAAGCAGCCGGCGATCAGCGGGGTGAAGGAACTCCGGGGACTTTATCATGTCGCTGAGTTCCGGATCAACGATCAGCTGCTCCCCGAATCTCCCAATGACTCCCTGCGCTGGCAGGAAGTAAGCTTCGAGAAGTGGTCTACGCTGACGTACAAGGTCAACAAACCCGTGAAGCTCGACCTGTCCAACGGCGGTGGATCTCCGATGCGGGATATCAACCGGACCTTCGAACTGACAGGAGTGGGAGGAGGGCGACGCGTATTCTACTATGAAGCAGATACGAAGAACCATACGCTTTACCTTCAGGACAAGAATGTACCACGCTCCCGCGAAGATGGTCCCGCTAAAGTCAAAAAGGCAAAGCCCGCAGTACAGGATCAATGGATCCCGAAAGAAGCACTCGCGAATATCGGGGATGAGAACCTGAAGATCGAACCCATTGCCCTGACCGCGAGACGTACCCGCGGCATCCAGGCGGAAAAGGAAAGAGATCCGAAGCGCAAGCGGATGATTCTGCGCTATTCTACATCCGATGGCTCGAGGGTCATTCTGGAAGGCACCGACGAAAACAACAATTCCCTGCACATGGTGCTCAACCGGATCGACCGCAAATATGCTTTGTCGGATGGTAAACTTGAAGCAGGTAAATATTAGTACAAATCACTTAATTTAGCAGCAGGCATGAAGCGCGCATTTAATATTCATTATGACACAATCGGGGAGTAGACGGGATTACGACGCAATAGTAGTAGGGGCTGGTCCCAATGGTTTGGCTGCAGCGATTACGCTCAGACAATCAGGACTATCCGTCTTGCTTCTTGAAGGCAAAAAGGAGATCGGTGGAGGCATGCGCTCGGCAGAGCTGACGCTGCCCGGATTTCTTCACGACGTTTGCTCGGCGGTGCACCCCATGGCTGCCCGCTCAGCTTTCTTCAAGTCGATCCCCCTGGCGGAACACGGACTGCGCTTCGTGACGCCCGAGGTGGCCGCGGCTCATCCTTTCGACGAGGGACATGCGGCGGTGCTCTATACGTCCATCGAAAAAACCGCTGCCACGCTGGGTAAGGACGGCCCGGCGTATACGCGGCTCATGAACTCCGTCTGCGAAGCATGGCCGCTCATTGCCAAAGATGCACTCGGCCCCCTGCATTTTCCCTCCCGGCCCTTTACCATGGCAGGCTTCGGCATCAAGGCAATCCCCTCTGCCTGGAATCTCGCTAAGATGTTCTCCCAAAAGGAGGCGAGGGGACTCTGGGCCGGCATGGCCGCTCATGCCATACAGCCGCTCACGAATCTCAGCACTTCAGCGATCGGCCTGGTGCTGATGGCAAACGGTCACCTCGGCGGATGGCCGATCCCGCTGGGCGGCTCCGTGTCGATCGCCAATGCGATGAGTTCTTACTACCTGTCCCTGGGCGGCGAAATCCAAGCGAACTTCCAGGTGGAGTCGCTCGACCAGCTTCCGTCTGCCCGCGCAGTGCTCTTCGACGTAACCCCGCGCCAGCTTCTTAAGATTGCGGGCCACAAGTTCTCATCCATCTACAAGTGGCAGATGGAGCGCTACCGATACGGAATGGGTATTTTCAAGGTCGACTGGGCACTCGATGCACCGATCCCTTTCACGGCCGAAGTCTGCCGCCGCGCAGGCACCATCCACATCGGGAATACCATAGAGGAGATTGCTGCCGGCGAAAAACAGAGCAGCGACGGGAAGATCGTCGAGAAGCCCTTCGTCCTGATGGCACAGCAAAGTCTCTTCGACCCTTCCAGGGCACCCGAAGGCAAACATACTGCCTGGGCCTATTGCCATGTGCCGCACGGATCGAACGCGGATATGACCGCTGCTATTGAAAACCAGGTGGAGCGTTTTGCTCCCGGATTCAGGGAGCGGATCCTGGCGAAGCACACCATGAACGCCGGGGAAATGGAAGCCTATAACCCGAATTATATCGGCGGGGACATTAACGGCGGCATTCAGGATGTGCGACAGCTGTTCACGCGCCCGGTGCTCCGCCGCTCGCCTTATACCACCTCCGCCAAGGGGATCTATATCTGTTCCTCATCAACGCCTCCGGGAGGAGGGGTGCATGGCATGTGCGGTTATCATGCCGCTAAAAAGGCACTGAGCGATATCTTCAATCTCGAAGCTCCAAAAATTTAGAAAACGTAATTCAATCTTATCATTTATGTCATCAACAAATACCCGCTTTTCTCTGCACGAGGACTGGACCGTGGTGATACTGGGAATCTTAATCATTGTTCTGGCCATTCTGGGCCTTGTTGTACCTGCTCCGGCCTTCAGCTGGACGAACGTTTCCGAATTGAATACGCAGGTACTCTCTCCATCAAACCTGAAGGCTATCGGTTTGCAATTTCTGGCGGTGCTGGTCGTGGCATTCCTCGGCGCATTGCTAACCGCCAAGCCCCTCAAGAACCTGCTTTTTACCTTCCCTTGCGTCTATATCCTGACCCTGCTGGCCCTGATTCTCGCAGGAAACAAGCAGATCAAGGACCTGAACCTGGAAGCAGTGATCTTCAGCTTGTCCATCGGTCTGATCATCAGTAATTTCTTCCGTCTGCCGCAATGGTTCCGCGATGCCCTTTCCACCGAACTGTATGTCAAGATCGGACTGGTGCTTCTCGGTACCACCATCATTTTTTCAGACATTCTCAAGGCAGGTTCCCTGGGACTCATCCAGGCCCTTGTCGTGGTGCTGTCGGTTTGGTACTTCGCCTTCTGGCTCTGCCGCAGGCTGAAGATCGATAACGAACTGACCATGATGATCTCGAGTGCGGTGTCCATTTGCGGCGTTTCGGCCGCCATTGCAACCTCGGGAGCAATCAAGGGAGATTCAAAGAAGCTGTCCTACGTGATCTCGATGGTGCTGATCACGGCGATCCCTATGATGATCATCATGCCCTATATCGCCAGCTATTTCCATTTCCCGGATGCAGTAACCGGCGCATGGCTGGGCGGCAGTATTGACACTACGGGCGCAGTTGTGGCTTCAGGAAGTCTGGTAGGAGAGAAGGCACTGGAAATCAGCACGATTGTCAAGTTCTCTCAAAACGTCCTGCTGGGGATAGCGGCCTTCGCCATCTCCGTGTACTGGACCTATACCAATAATCCGCTTGCCAAACAGGAAGATACCAAGCCTACTCTGGGTGTGATCTGGGAGCGCTTTCCAAAGTTTGTACTGGGCTTCGTGACGGCTTCGCTCATCTTTTCCTTTGCTGTTCCTGCAGAGGTGAATGCGGAGATTAAAGGCAGTCTGAAAAGTCTGCAGGGACTTTGGTTCGCCTTGGCATTTACCAGTATTGGCCTGGAAACCCGCTTTGCAGACCTGTTTAATAAAGACAGCAGGAAGCCGCTTTACGCCTTCCTGATCGCGCAGCTTTTCAATATCTTTATCACCCTGATCATCGCATTTATGTTGTTCGGCTCCTGACAGGATCTTCATTTTCCGGGCAATGTAGGGGTTCGCGAGGAAAAGTGTTGGGCTTCTTTGTATCTCCGCTCGACCTGATTTGCTTTAAAAGCTTTGCAGAATAAGGTGGGCTTGCGATCCCCTCGAGAGCTAGGGGTACCCATTGGGCTCCCCCGGCCGTCCTGTGCAACACTAATGAATGCGTGTTGAGTCCATGTTGAGTCCGTGTTTTCTACACAAAAGTCGGACTAAACATGGACTTGTGCCTGCCGGAATAGGCCAGAAATGGCACGCCGGGCTACAGCAAGCGTATAGGCGTTGCACGGATCATGATCTCGTCTTGTTGAAGATCCCGCTGGAGTTGCAGCTTTCGAGTTTTCCAGTAAGCGTCGTTAAGTTCTTCTGTCATCACTTCGTAGATGACGATGGTGTCTCTGACGGTTTGGTCGTTTTCGGGTTTCCATAAGCCCGTTGCCGGTGCTTTGCTGTGGATGGTGAGTCCGCCAAAAACTTCAGTAAGCTCCTCTTTGAGATCGGAGAAAATTTTTCCCGGAAAAGGATTACCCCCGGCGTCATAAAGGGGCAGGAATAGTTCTATCAGATGCATATATCAGCTGTTTTTCACCGATAGGAACGGGCTGAAGGGCATTCTGGTTTGACCTGCAGGCAAGATAAAAAAAGCCTGTAAACAACAAAAGCATCCTGTGTGAGGATGCTTTTGATCAATATATAAAATGAGTTTAATTAACCAATCTTAACATTAATAGCGTTCAGGCCTTTTCTGCCCTGCTCAACGTCATAGGTTACTGAATCATTCTCACGAATGTTATCTAACAATCCTGAAGAATGAACGAAGATTTCGCTGTCGCCATTAGCTGGCACGATGAATCCAAAACCTTTTGTTTCGTTGAAAAATTTTACTGTTCCTTGTTGCATTATATTTTAATTAATTATCCAAATGTACAGTAATTTATTGAGAATTAGGCAGTATTGCTAAATATATTATTTACATGACACTGCTGTGTTTAATCAAGAGAATAATACAAACCAAGTTTTAATGCTTTTGTTGAGTCCGCATGGAACTTCATATTGACATTAATGATATCGTAAGTATGCTCATGTCTGTTCTTTGCGGTGGCATCATCGGCTTTGAACGGGAATATAAAAGTAAGTCGGCTGGCTTCCGTACCATCGTGCTGATCTCACTCGGTTCAACCATCTTCACGATCGTATCCGGTTACGGGGTCGGATCCGATGATCGTATTTCGGCAAACATCATCACGGGTATCGGTTTTATTGGTGCGGGAGTGATCTTTAAAGATCAGGTGTCTATCCGGGGCTTAACTACTGCTGCAGTGATCTGGACTTCGGCGGCCATCGGCATGACAACAGGAATTGGCTATCATGCGCTGGCGTTTCTCTTTACTATTATAACACTGATTATACTACTGATGGTAACGAAGGTCGAAAGGCTGATCGGATCCCTGCAGAAGCAAAAGATCGTTAGCGCGACGTTTAATCACTCCGATCTGAATAGAATCGCAGATCTGGAACAATCCCTGCAGACTTCAGACCTCAATATTGAACGTCTGGAACTGAGCAAGGATAATGGAACGCTGACGGTATTGTGGCAGGTGACGGCGAGAAAGAAATCGTTTATTGAACTAAATGAGCGTTTGGCCGATGTGAACGACATCATCAGTTTCAGTTAAGGAGATGGGCTTTTTGTGCCAGAAAGTTGGGGTATTTTGGGCTGTGTGATGTGTAAAAGTCCCCATATTGGGGTATATGCTGCCCGTTGTTAGACGCGGAGACTTTTGTTTAATCCCCGTCACTAAATTTTTGGTCTTCACATCTTGTGTGAAACTGGCACAGCTCAACTGTTCCGTTTTTAGGCAAGCTCAGCTACAGAGATGTGAAGCTTTTCACTTTTCACCACCTTCCATGTGGACTAGTGTATCGACTCACCGCTTTTTGAGCAGATGAGTTAAGCTTCTCTTTTCTATGCCAAAACTTTTTTAGGGCTCGTTCATGTGCTTGCTTCCAGCAGCTCCGTGGGGTAGGAGACGGGCGCGTTTCAGGGCGGGTGGATACGGAATTTAGGGTTCGGTTCTTTCACTGAATTCCGGGTGGAAAGTTTCTCCAACGTTCTCAGAACTACAGCTCTCTGGCGGAAAATAAACGATGAGTTTGGTCGTTGGGAGGGTTTTTAAGAGCGAGAACCGTTTACCAGGCTGCGATTATATGCATGAAATATTATTGCGCTTCGATGCCTTATACCTCCTCATCATACCTAATGAATAATAGGTTTTTCTTCCGAAGTGGGAAAATACTTTTCGCGAATTCTCCTCCCGAAAATGGGAGGCTTTGTCACTGCCTTTGTTGGTAATGAACCGGGATTCGAAACTCTGGATCAAGCCTTTGTCGCGATATTATTGAAATTCTAACTAAAGCTATATTATTGATAATCTAACTGTTATGAGTGTATGTTTATGCTTTTATTTAGTCGGAATTTGTTAATGGCCATATTCATAGCTACTTAGGTTCATAGGCTGTTGCCTTGGTTTGGAAGTATTTCTTCTGGTGATTTTGGCTAATGTGTTCAGGTTGATGGGAAAAAATGTGATACAGATCATCATGTGAAAAAAATGAACCGAGATCGGTACAGTAGTTGCCTTATATCAGCCGAACAGCGTAGTGAAAGGGTTTATCAGTTGGAATAAACGGAAGATGTGCAAGCTGGGTTCCCGATATTGAGGAAAAGAAGTTCTCGATTGTGGAAATGGCTCAACAATTTTAATGCTCAGGTAACTAGTACTTTATCAAATAACTAAATTAACAAACTCTCAAACTATGGAAATTCATTACGGTCAAATTCTCGAAAAAGTTGTAAGAAGAAACGGTCATTCAATCAGCGACGTTGCACGTTTAACAAATGTAAACAGACGTTCTGTATATAACTGGTTCAACCAACAGCAATTGAAGGCAGATATTATCTTCCGGGTAGGTTGCGTCATTAATCATGACTTTTCGGTTGAGCTACCGCACCTTTTCACTTCTGAAGACTTTGAAAGAGGCTTTAAACGTGCATCATTCTCTATGAAAGCTGACGAATTCACTGAAGACGAAGGTCAGCATTACTGGAAAGATAAATATATCAGCTTGTTGGAGCAGTACAATCAACAACTCGCCAACCAACTAGCAGTGGCAGTGTAGGCCAGCATCCTGCACTTGTTAAGCCTGGTTCCGGAGGAGGAGCCAGGCTTTTTTATTTTCCGGCGGGGCGGGAGCGAGTTCAAAGGATTGAACCGTTACGCTTTGCTATGCTCAGGTTCGCTTTCCTGTAAGCTCTTGCCTGGGGCGTTCTTTCCCACTTTGCAGCAGAATCTTGAGGCGGGTGGTAAATGGGTGCCCGGCAGACGCCGCATTTTTCCTTTGCTTCGCCTGTAGCTCTCGCCATCTTAACGGATGTCATGCCTATTGGCCCGTACTGGCGCCATAACCGACGATCATCAGGACGCTGGCAAGCAACTGGCGTGCGGGAGTTGTGGAGATATGTACCCATTGTCCAGGTTTGTGATGGTAACAATTGCCCAATAAATGCGTACCGGTATGCTGGTAAACCCAATTTGATCTCCCTCAAATAATGTACGTAAGTGTGCCAACTATGATCACCAGTGTACCTACGCTCGAGATGAATACCGTGATCTTGTACATGCTCGCTTTCAGGGCGCTGGGGGAGGATGTTTCTTTCGTTCAGGAAAGACGAAAATTCGTTGCGGTTGAAGCTCTGCTCTGATAGCCACATCAGAGCAGAGCTTTTATTTTTTGATGCTGTGACGGTTATTTCAGGTATTTCTCAGCTATTTCGGGATACACATCAAGCAGTTCATTGGACTTTCCGGAACGATCGAATATGGCTTCCCAGGTGTTTAGCGGCTCCCAGATAAAGGAACCAACACCTCTGCCTCCTGGCACGGTGAAGGCGATATCATTGACTTCCCGTTTCATGTGGGTGTATTCGGCAACCATAATTTGTCTCTTGTATTTTTTTGAGAGGTCAGCAATGTTACTTCTCAGGTCAGCCAGCGTGCCGTGCCACTTCGGATAATAGGAAAGGCCTATTATGTCATAGGGAACGTTGCGTTTATGCATGGCATCATAGAAAAATTCTGACTCTTCTGCCTGGCCGCCGAGGGCCACATGCAGCATGATGACAGACTGCGGACTAACTTCTTTTATCCCTTTGAATCCAGCGTAGATCAGTTGTGCGAGACTGTCGAGATTGTTTACATGTCCCTCCGGCCATATCATGCCGTGGTTAATCTCGTTGCCTATCTGAACCATATCGGGCTCAGTGCCCTGATCTTTGAGCTGCTGCATAACATGTTTCGTATACGCCTGAACGGAGTCTGTTAAGGTGCGGAAGTCTTTGCCGCTCCATGCCAAAGGTTTGTTTTGTTGCTGCGGATCTGCCCAGTAGTCGCTGTAATGAAAATCCAGCAGGAACTTCATTCCCGCCGCTTTCACACGTTTTGCCATTTGTTTGGTATGCTCCAGATCGCAAAAGCCTGTATTTGGCGAATAGCCCTTGGGCTGAGCGGGATTATTAAAGATCCGGAGGCGGATGTAGTTGAAGCCGTGATCTTTTAATATCATCAGAGCATCTTTCTCTACACCATTGTCACTGAACTTTATCCCCCTTGATTCCAGTTGAGGTAAGAAGGAGATATCTGCTCCGAGGATTTTATCACTGATAGCTCTTGCTGTGTACCTGTCGTTTGTAACCTTATGAGCTTTGCCCGGCTGAATGGTGTGGATCTCGGTTGCGCCTTCCGTCGGGCTATCGCTCTTTGCTTCAAATTTGATAGGGGTACGCACGTTACCTGCTCTCAGTATAATTCGGGCCGTTCCGCTGAGGGTAGACTCCCAGGTACTGTCAGTTTTTTGCAGGGTCTTTGCGTCTATTCCGTTCACACTGATCAGGCGGGCATCACCGATTACCTTGTAGGTGACGGACTTCGACAGTTGCGGTACATCCCTGCCTTTGCGATCGATTATTTTGGCGGTGATCAGAACTTCATCTTTGCCGTTCGCCAGCATAGTGGTCTTATAAGGCGTTACCTGTATTTCAGCCGGCTTTGTATCCTGTGCCCGAAGGTTGGGGAAACTGGCGAAGAATGCGAGCGCCGTACTTATCGTGAATTTTAGGTGGTTGTTCATCTGCATATTCGAATGTTTTAACTGGTCGTTGAACAAACATAGGATGTTTTTCTCAGGCTTCCTCCTGCATTCCTTCGCTCTCGTTTGAAAAGCTTGATTGAATAAAAAAAATGATAGATCGGACAAATACTCAAGCGCTTTCCTGCTTTTTCTTGGATGAACAAACCAAGCAGTTGTGATCAATTTATGGCTGACGGTCTATAGTTTGCTAAATCTCAGGTTTGCTTTCCTGTAAGTTTTTGCCGGGGCGTTCTTTTCCGCAGTTGGAGCAGAACCGGGCGTTCCGTGGGTATATGGGCGCCTGGCAGTAGCTGCATTTTTCCTTCGCTTCTTCCGTAGCACGTGCCATTTCAACAGATACGATTCCGGTGGGAACCGCAATGATGCCATAGCCGATGATCATCAGGATGCTGGCCAGCAGCTGGCCGGCGGGAGTCTGTGGCGATATGTCCCCATAACCCACAGTCGTGATGGTAACTATCGCCCAATATATGGATACCGGAATGCTGGTGAAGCCGCTTTTGTCTCCTTCGATAATGTACATGAGTGTGCCGATAATGGTGACCAGGGTGACTACACTTGTGATAAATACAATAATCTTGTACATACTTGCTTTTAGCGCGCTCTGGAGTATGTTGCCCTCATACAGAAAGCGACTCAACTTCAGGATGCGGAAGACACGCAGCAGGCGGAAGGCTCGTACGACCACGAGATACTGTCCCCCGGCTAGGAACAGGCTCAGGTATCCCGGTAGGAAGGCAATCAGGTCAATGAGTCCGTAAAAGCTGAAGATATAGCTTAGCGGCCTGCGTGAGCTGTAAATGCGCAGGAGGTACTCTATTGTGAATATGATAGTAAAAAACCATTCGGCAATCCGGATATAAGTGAGATAGTTCTGCCTGATGCTCGCCACGCTTTCCAGAAATACGGAAAGGATACTAAAGAGGATGAGCCATAGGAGGATCAGGTCGAACAGCTTGCCTGCAGTGGTGTCTGACCGGAATACGACCGTGTATATCTGACGCCGTAATGCGTCATTAGACCTTTTCTTCATGTTGAGTACTTGTTGATCTTAAGAACACCGGATGTTCAATAAAGTGTGAGCATGAATGGCGGAATAGGCGAGACAGTGTAGCATAAGCTCCGCTTTTGATATAGAAATTTATTTTTCTCTTGCTGTGATGGATATAATATCCTAATTTCGGGAACGTTCCCGAGCGTACATACCTTTTAACATAAACTTATAATATGAGAACAATTCTCTTTTTGATCTGCTTATGTGTGGCTATGCCAAACGTAATTAATGCACAGGATCTTAAATCGCCGGACGGCAAATTCGCTCTTCGGTTTTCGCTGCTGAAAGATGGTACACCCGCGTACAGCCTAAAATATAAAGGTAAGGACGTGGTGAAACAGAGCAAGCTGGGTTTCGAGTTGAAGCGCCAGGCGAAGGACGCGGCATCCGGCGGCGACATGAACCAGAAGGTTGCCAACGCTGAATCTTCCCTGCATGATAACTTTACGCTGGCCAGCTCCAAAACATCGAGCTTTGATGAAACCTGGAAGCCCGTGTGGGGTGAGGTAAGGGAGATCCGCAACCACTATAATGAACTGGCGGTGACGCTTGATCAGAAAGGCACCAAACGTCAGATGCTCATCCGCTTCCGTTTATTCGACGATGGACTGGGCTTCCGCTACGAGTTTCCGGAGCAGAAGAACCTGACTTACTTTGTGATCAAAGAAGAAAAGACCCAATTCGCCATGACCGGCGATCATACAGCATACTGGATTCCGGGCGACTATGATACCCAGGAATATGATTTCACCACTTCACGCTTATCAGAGATCAGGGGACTGATGCCGAAGGCCATTACCGCTAACGTATCGCAGGCTTCATTCTCGCCAACAGGGGTGCAAACTTCGCTGATGATGAAAACAGATCAGGGTATTTATATCAACCTGCATGAGGCGGCGCTGATTAATTATGCCTGTATGCACCTGAACCTGGATGATAAGAACATGGTGTTTGAGTCCTGGCTGACGCCCGATGTTAAGGGAGATAAAGGCTATATTCAGGCACCCTTCAATACGCCATGGAGAACGGTGATCGTGAGTGATGACGCCCGCGATATCCTGGCTTCCAAGATGATCTATAACCTGAATGAGCCCTCCAAGATTGAGGATACTTCATGGATCAAGCCGACCAAATACGTAGGAGTATGGTGGGAGATGATCACCGGCAAGAGTTCATGGGCATATACAGATGAGTATCCGGCCGTGCAACTGGGTATCACCGATTATTCGAAGGCAAAGCCTAACGGCAAGCATGCTGCGACGACTGAAAATGTGAAGAGATACATTGATTTCGCTGCGGAGCATGGCTTCGACGGTGTTTTGGTGGAAGGCTGGAACCAGGGATGGGAAGACTGGTTCGGGAACTCCAAGGATTTTGTGTTTGACTTCGTATCGCCGTATCCGGACTTCAACGTGAAGGAGATCAGGGATTATGCGAAATCCAAAAATGTGAAGATGATCATGCACCACGAGACGAGCAGCTCCGTACGTAATTACGAGCGCCACATGGATAAGGCCTATCAGTTCATGAAAGACAACGGCTATGATGCGGTAAAGAGCGGTTACGTAGGTAATATCCTGCCAAGAGGGGAGAACCACTACAGCCAGTGGATCGTAAACCATTACCAGTACGCGCTGGAGAAAGCAGCCGAATACAAGATCATGATCAATGCGCATGAGGCTGTACGTCCCACAGGTATTGCACGTACGTATCCTAACCTGATCGGCAACGAGTCGGCCCGCGGTACCGAGTACCAGGCCTTTGGAGGTTCTAAGCCGAACCATGTGACTCTTCTTCCGTTTACGAGACTCCTGGGGGGGCCGATGGATTATACTCCGGGCATCTTTGAAATGGATATCAGCAAGCTGAATCCGGACAATAAATCACATGTAAACAGCACCATCGCCAACCAGCTGGCGCTGTATGTGACGATGTACAGTCCGCTTCAGATGGCAGCCGACCTTCCTGAGCATTACATGCAGTTCGCGGATGCTTTTCAGTTCATCAAGGATGTTGCGGTAGACTGGGACGACAGCAAGTACCTGGAAGCAGAACCGGGACAATATATTACCGTAGCACGTAAAGCGAAGAAGACAGGCAAATGGTTTGTTGGAAGCGTAGGTGGCGAAAACTCCAGAACATCGAAGATTGACTTTGGCTTTTTAGATCCGTCCAAAACGTATATCGCTACGCTGTACACAGATGCGAAAGATGCACATTATAAGACAAATCCTCAGGCTTACACGATCCGTAAAGTGGCGGTGACCAGCAAGTCGAAGCTTTCGCAGTTTGTTGCTGCCGGCGGAGGTTATGCCATTAGTGTGGTAGAAGCGAAGAAGTCAGACCTGAAGGGATTGGAGAAGATCTAGTTTCAGTAATTCTTTAAAGCTATAAAAGAAGGCGGTTCCAGGTTTTGGGACCGCCTTCTTTGTTTTTAGGAATGTTTTGGACTGCGCCGGGCGTTGCAGATAAGCGGGATGTTGCTTGTGCAATCAATCGTATCGGGCAAGTAATTTAAGCATGCGACTCAATTATCATAACGTTTGTGTTCTTCAGCAGGCTTTAAAAATTCTCTTTCAAGTTGTTTTCTGTTCAGTTGCCGCAAAAGGTATAAAGAGCTTAGAAAAAATATAAATAAATAACCAAAACTATCCTGGCTCCAAATACATTATCAGAGAAACATCTACCTATGAAAAAATTGATATCAACTCTTTTGATATCCACGCTATTATGTGCCTGAGCGTCGGCGCAGCGTGGATTGCCCCCTAAAGAAAAGACGAGGTCGTCGAACGTTACCAAGTACCCTCAGCATTTAGACTTTTTACCCGAGATGGTGAAGTTGTTGAAGGTGCCTGCCGGCTGGGAAGTCAGTGTTGCCGCCTCGGGCCTGGGACGGCCAAGAATGCTTTACGCCGGTCCAAATGGCGAATTGTATATTACCAGGCGGGACGCCGGCGATGTGCTGATGCTGAAAGACAATGATGGCGACACCAGGTTTGAAGAACTGAAAACCGTTCTTTATGATTTTAAGAGCGTGCATGGTATAACCATGAAAGACGGATATATGTACTTGTGCAATAATAAGGAGCTTCGCCGTTACCCGCTCAACCCGGACGGCACATTGGGTGAGATGGAGCTCTTAATAAATGATTTGCCAAATGCGGGCCAGCATCCGAACCGGACAATCGAATTCGGTCCTGACGGTATGCTTTATATTAGCGTGGCAAATTTACATAGCCGGATACCCGTAATAAAATGGCCCGTTTAATCAGTATCGATCTGGCGACCGGTCAACGTTTGTCGGACGTGGACCTTTCCGGCTTAGTGCCTGGAAAGCATTTTTCCAATGATTTAACCTTCGGTGATAACGGAAATATATACCTTACTGATAGCTACGCACACGCCATTTATAAAATTACTCCTCAGGGAGAGGCCAGTGTATTTGCCAAAGACAAGAAGTTTGAAACGGAAGATATTGGTGTAAACGGCATCGTTTATCATCCCGCAGGATTTTTGTTGGTTGATAACAGCAATACCGGCCAGGTTTACAAAGTAGATATTAAAAACCCGTCCGATGTGCAAAAAGTCGAGACCGACCAATATTTACTCGGCGCTGACGGATTATTGCTTAATAGCAGCGAACGACTTACGATAGTAGTAAATGGCGGAAACGACAAGATTTACCAGCTTGAAAGTACGGATAACTGGAAAAGCGCCAGGCTTGCGGCAACGACTCTTATTGCCGACCGGTTTACTTATCCTGCAACCGCTACCAAAAAAGGTGAAGAGGTATGGATTATGAACGCCCGTTTTAACGAACTGCTTGATAGTAATGCTGTGCCAGCGAAGCGTTTCGCTATTCAGCATGGTGTTTAAACCTCTGCCAAAGCCTAAAAAGTAATAGATGCTCTCGGGCTTGTCATTTGCTCATTTTACTCGACGTCATGTCATCTCAGCGCCACCAGGGATCTACTCAGATTTCTAGCTGCGCCAGGGATGACAAGGCTGCTCGAAAAGGATCAGAGGCACGGATAAACGTCCTCTCTGACCTGCTATTTTGAAGAGTTTTGTATCTAAAGACCTTTGAGCAGGCGTGAAGGATATTTAAGCTGTTTTGCTCTTCCCTAACTGCTTTACAGGCAGTATGACACAAAATTTATAACAATCGGCACATTCTTGTTAGCCGTAGCCCGCCTGGAATCCTAGATTTGCTTTGAATGAATCTCCTTTAATTCACAAGCTAATCTACCGACCTATGCTAAGGATCATCAGCAGTACATTTCTAATCATTATCTCGTGCTTGCCTACTAGTCTGGTACAGGTACAAGCACAAGGCAAAGCTCAGGTGGGAACCGTATCCGCACACTCCAATCCACTATCAATTGCCTTTGGCGATCCCTTTGTGCTAAAAGACGGTGATGTATATTACATGTATGGTACGGGAGGAGGTGCGAAGGACGGCTTTGCGGCGTATTCATCTGCTGATTTGAAAAACTGGAAGAATGAGGGGCAGGTTTACTTCGGGGACAACAAGAACGGCTGGGGGACCGGCGCCTATTGGGCTCCTGAGGTGTACAAGCAGAACGGCAAATATTATATGTTCTATAGTGCGCAGTGGCGGCATAATCCGACCAATGAAGAAGAGAATTTCAAGATCGGGGTGGCGGTTGCGGACAAGCCAACGGGACCGTTCATCGACATGCGGAATGCTCCGGTATTTGATCCGGGCTATCCGATCATCGACGCGAATGTCTGGTTTGAGAACGGAAAGACGTATTTATATTATTCCAGGTGTTGCTACAAGCATCCCGTAGAGACTGAGGTTTCTAAGTGGGCCCGGCAGAAGGGCTGGTATAAAGAGATTGAGGAGAGCTGGGTTTACGGCGTAGAGATGAAGGCCGACTTCAGTGGTGTCATAGGTGAACCCGTGCTGCTGCTGCGCCCGCCGGTAAAGATGGATATCGCGGAGTGGGAGAGCCGCTCGGTTACTTCCCGTGAGGTTAACCGGCGCTGGACTGAGGGCTCATTTATCTTCAAGAAGAATGGCACCTATTACATGATGTATTCTGCCAACAATTTCGACGGCCAAAATTATGCGGTGGGCTATGCGACGTCTAAGTCGCCTTTGGGTCCCTTTGTTAAGGCAGCTGGTAATCCTGTTCTCCAAAAGCGCGGAAAGGTGACGGGTACAGGTCATAACAGTATCACCATGTCGCCGGATGGAAAGGAGATGCTTTGTGTTTACCACGGTCGCACGGAAGCTACAGGACACGAGAGGCTTGTATTTATCGATAAAATGGAGGTCCTAAAAGACGGAAGGCTGGTCGTTTATGGACCGACAACGGGGAACTAATCCCTTTCCGATGCCGAAGGTGGCGGTTAAACTCCAGGGTTCAGGTAATCAGCAGGTCAATTTCGTCCTGCTCTTGTTCGGTATTTTCTATTTATAAGCTTTCCCCTTGGTCGCAGTATTTCAGTAGCAAATTTCAAACCTGAATTTGTATGTTTACTCCAAACTGCATAAGACCAATTATGAAGAAGATAAACCTTAAAAATTTAATACTTAGTGTATTGATGGGAGGCCTGATCCCATTTACAGGCAGTTCTCAGGAGAAGTTATACCCCGATCAGTTCCCTTTACGTGATATTAGTCTTTTGGATGGCCCGTTTAAACAAGCGAGAGACCTGAACCTAAAAGTGCTGATGCAATACGATGTAGACCGTTTACTGGCACCTTACCGCAAAGAGGCAGGTTTATCAAAAAAAGCTGAGACGTACCCTAACTGGGATGGTCTGGATGGTCACGTCGGAGGCCATTATCTGTCGGCCCTGGCGATGAATTATGCAGCTACCGGAAATGCAGAGTGTAAAATCCGCATGGAGTATATGATCAAAGAACTCAGGGAGTGTCAGGAAGCCAATGCGAAAAATAATGCACAATGGGGGCGGGGCTATGTAGGCGGATTCCCAAACAGCGCCAGACTATGGTCGGCTTTTAAAAAGGGCGACTTAAGTGCCTATAATTCCGCATGGGCACCTTTTTATAACTTGCATAAGATGTATGCCGGACTGCGCGATGCCTGGTTATACGCCGATAATCAGGAAGCGAAGGATATGTTCCTTAAGTTTTGCGACTGGGGTATTGATATTACCGCAGGCCTGTCTGACGATCAGATGGAAAGAATGCTGAACATGGAGCATGGCGGCATGAATGAAATGTTTGCCGATGCTTATCAGATGACAAAAGACACCAGATATCTGGCGGCTGCCAAAAGATACTCGCACAAACAATTCCTGGACCCCTTATCCAGGGGAGTTGATAATCTGGACAATAAACACGCCAATACTCAGATTCCGAAGTTTATTGGCTTTGGCCGGGTCGGTGAACTAAGCGGTGACGAACAGTATGCGAAGGCGGCGAGCTTTTCATGGGAGACAATTACACAGAAGCGCTCGCTTGCATTCGGTGGAAACAGCCGCAGGGAACATTTCCCCAGCAAAACGTCGGCTTTCGACTATCTGCTGGTTACCGACGGACCGGAGTCGTGCAACACCTATAACATGCTTAAGTTAACGGAAGACCTGTTCCGCGAGCAGCCGGAGGCAAAATACATGGATTTTTACGAGCGGGCCACATTCAATCACATCCGTTCCACTCAACATCCGGAACATGGCGGTTATGTTTATTTTACGACTGCCCGGCCGCGTCAGCACCGCAAATATTCCGCGCCGAATGAGGCCATGTGGTGTTGTGTAGGCACCGGAATGGAGAATCATGGGAAGTACAACCAGATGGTGTTTTCGCATTCAGGCGACAAGCTCTTCTTAAACCTCTTTATGTCTTCACAACTTAGCTGGAAAGAGAAAGGTGTGGAGATTAAACAGGAAACGAATTTTCCCTTGGAAGAACAAACGAAACTGACAGTTACAAAAGGTACAGCGAAATTCAATCTTTTAGTCAGGTATCCCGGATGGGTAAAAGAAGGTGCTCTTAAAATATTGGTAAACGGGAAAGTCTTTAACTATTCTGCCAAGCCCTCTTCTTATGTGAGTATTGCCAGAGAATGGAAAAAGGGCGACAAAGTTGAGGTTTTCTTACCCATGAGGAATACCATCGAGCGTATGCCTGATGTGCCGGACTATGTTGCGATCATGCACGGGCCAATATTGCTTGGGGCTAAAGCAGGGACAGAGGACATGGGAAGCCTGGTTGCCGGAGCGGGACGCTTCGATCAATATACCGGAGGCAAAATGCTCGCCATAGACAAAGCTCCCGTCATTATTGACAACAACATTGAAGATATTGGCGACAAACTGGTGCAATTGGAAGGAAAGCCCTTGCATTTTAAGTTAAATGTAGCGATCAAAAATCCCTTGGAGAATATGGTGCTGGAACCTTTTTACCAGATACACGATGCCCGGTACATGATTTACTGGCTGGCCTTAAATGATAAAAGGTATGAGCGATACAGTGATTCTCTTTCAAAGACAGAGGAAAAAAGACTGGCGCTCGACCGTCGCACGGTTGATAAGGTGAACACCGGCGAACAACAGCCGGAAACAGACCATAAGATGCAGAGCAAAAATTCGCGGACCGGCAGCAATTTTGATGAGATGTTTCGCGAGGCCGGCAAGGAGGGTTACTTTAGCTATGAGATGGTAACGAACTCTGAGACTGAACTGAAACTATACGTGAGGTATTGGGGTGCTGAATGGGGAACAAGGACGTTCGATATCTATATTGACGATAAGAAGTTGGTAACAGAAGACAATACTGAACGATGGAACCAGTCGCAATTTCAGGATGTTGAATATTCCATCCCCAATGCTATGCTTAACGGGAAGGAACATATCCGCGTTAAGTTTCAGGCCCTTCCGAACAGTACAGCGGGAGCGGTTTATTATGTTCGCCTGGTGAGGGAAAAGTGAGCTGTTTATATTTCTTATTATGTAGTCTAAAAACACCTTTTATAAACTAAACCATCACGTAATGAAAATTTTTGCCAAGATCCTCCCGTTAATGCTCTGTTTAATGGCCATGATGGCTTTTATCCCATACGAGGAGGATTCCGGAAAGCCGATTTACCTTAATACCGCTTACAGCTTCAGGGAAAGGGCGGCGGACCTGGTTTCCAGAATGACGCTGGAAGAAAAAATGAGTCAGCTGGGCAATACCATGCCGGCTATTCCGCGTCTGGGTGTCAATAAATACGATGTCTGGGGAGAGGCACTTCATGGCGTGATGGGGCGGAATAATAATAGTGGGATGACGGCTACATCTTTTCCGAACAGTGTGGCCGTTGGCTGCACCTGGGACCCGGAGTTGATTAAGCGCGAAACTAAAGTTATCTCCGACGAGGCCCGCGGCTTTAACCACGATCGTATTTTTACGTTAACATACTGGTCGCCGGTGATTGAGCCTGCCCGCGATCCCCGCTGGGGGCGTACCGCGGAAACCTTTGGAGAAGATCCCTTTCTGGTATCTGAGATTTCCAGGGGCTTCATTCAGGGCTTAATGGGCGACGATCGCGTTTACCTCAAAACGGTTCCCTGCGGAAAGCACTTTGTGGCCAACAATACCGAATATAACCGGCATACAGGTTCTTCCGATATGGACGACAGGGACCTGCGGGAGTTCTACCTGACCCCTTACAAAGCCTTGATTGAAAAAGATAATCTGCCTTCTGTGATGACTGCCTACGGAGCCTTGAATGGCACGCCTATGTCGGCACATGAATTTCTGGTTGATTCTGTCATCCGCCGCACCTACGGAATGGATGGCTATGTAACGGGCGATTGTGGTGCGATATCCGATATGATACGAGGACACAAGTATGCAAAAGACGGTGCGGAGGCCACCGCTATGGGCCTTACTGTGGGAGTGGATAGTGACTGTGGTGATGTGTACCAGGTAAGCGCTATCGAGGCTTTGAAGAGAGGACTGATCGATGAAGCTCATATAGACAGGGCACTTGTCAATATGTTTACTATTCGCATGAGGGTGGGAGAGTTTGATCCTCAAAACATTGTACCCTTCGCCGGTATCCGGCCCAATATCATCAATGATCCTTCCCACAATGACCTGGCACTGGAAATCGCCACTAAAACTCCTGTGCTTTTAAAGAACGATCAAGTTGCTAAAACACGACAAAAAGCTTTGCCTCTTAATCCGGCGAACATCAGGAAAATCGCAGTATTCGGTCCGATGGCTAATAAGGTCGAACTGGGAGATTACTCCGGCCCGGTAGAACCCGCCTTGCAAAGTACACCACTGGCAGGGATCCAGAATTATGTTAAACAAAAGGGCCTTAATATCCAGGTGATGCATGCTGAAGGGGGAAATACAGAAAGAAGGAATGATTTTTTTACTCTCAACAGCTTTTCGACCGTCTCTAAAAGTGGCACCGTAAAAGACTATGACGCCACCAAATTTGATAATGCAGTCAAAGGGCTCATCACCGAGCCGAGGTTCGGGCGCGTGTCGGTAAGAGGTATTAAAAATGGCGACTGGACTTCTTACGGCAACATCAATGTAGGCGAGTTGGATTCCATCAGATTTAACGTAAGTGTGGCCTATGATGGCGGCGTGATTGAAGCCAGGGTAGGATCAGTGACAGGCAATATCATCGCTTCACAAACAGTTGCGGCTAAAACGCCTGCAGGCAGTGGAAGTCCTTTCGGTGGCAGGAACATGACGGTGGCTGCAAAAGTAAATACCCTTGGCATAGCTGGTCCTCAAGAGGTATATCTGGTTTTTAAAGAGCCGGAGGCTCCTGCAACGGATAAGCAGACCCTTGAACTGGCGGCTTCTGCCGACGTCGCCATTGTTTTTGTGGGTACAGATCAGAGCACCGGACGTGAAGAGTCAGACCGTTTTTCCCTGGCCTTACCGGGGAACCAGATGGCCCTTATTAAAGCCATATCGGCTGCAAACGCGAATACCATTGTAGTCATGCAAACGATGGGGATGGTTGAAGTTGAATCTATTAAGAATAACGCGAATATCCCGGGGATCATTTTTACGGGATATAACGGTCAGGCGCAGGGCGCCGCTATGGCGAAAATCCTGTTTGGTGAGGTTAACCCGGGTGGAAAGTCAACGCTAACCTGGTATAAATCGGTTGACGATCTTCCTGATTTTAATGATTATACCCTGAGGGGTGGAGCGGGCAAAAATGGGCGTACCTATTGGTATTTCAATAAAGATGTTTCGTATGAATTTGGTTACGGACTTTCGTATACAAGCTTTGATTACAGCAATTTCAGGATCGATAAGAATACGATAACGCCTAATGAAAAAGTTACCGTTTCAGTCGATGTTAAAAATTCAGGCAAGGTAGACGGGGATGAAATTGTGCAGCTGTATATGAAAACCCCTGAAAGTCCGGCGATCCTCCAACGCCCTCTTAAGAGGTTGAAAGGCTTTAAACGGGTTACCATCCCGGCAGGGCAAACCAAAACAGTAGCCATCGAGGTAGATGCTTCCGACCTTTGGTTCTGGGACGCGGATAACGATAAAATCACCTTTGATCAGGGCAGGTATGTATTTGAAATAGGGGCATCGTCCAAAGACATAAGAGGGCAGGTTGCGGTCACTATGACCGGTAGCTACAAGGCGGTATTGAAGACAGTGGTTGCGGGCTCGGATAAGATTGTTCTGAAGCCCGGAGACACCGCCCTGTCCCGCCTTACTGCAAGCTTATCTGACGATAGTTTTCTAGATCTCAACCGGGCAAAAGTTACCTATAAAAGTAACAATCCAGCCGTGGCTTCAGTTGACGCAGCCGGGAAGGTAAGCTCGTTGCGTCCGGGGGTTGCCACTATCTTTGCCGAAGTAAGCTATGACGGCAAAAGTTTGTCTGGCAGTTATCCTGTCAAGGTAATGCCGAACCTCAATCCCGCATCTGTTACGGTAAACGGAAAGGCAATTGCCGGATTTAGTGCCGATGTGCATGCATACAGTTATCTGATGAGTAACAAGAACGCTATCCCGCTGATTAAAGCCAGGGCTGCTGATCGAAACATTTCCGTTGAGATCGAGCAGGCGAAGGCGATACCGGGGACCGCGGTAGTCCATTTCATTGACCGTCTTACTTTTGAGAAGAACTCCTACTATATCAATTTCGATGTGGCCTCGCAGAGCGACGAGTTTAATGCTGCGTCGGTAGGGAAACAGTGGCAATGGCTGAGAGAGAATCCGGCTACCCGCAATCTGGCAACGAAACCTGGAGCACTAACGATCACTACAGAACCGGGAGACGTTTCTGAAGCAAGTAACAATGCCAGAAACATCCTGTTGCAAAGTGCCAATAACGATTGGGTGATAGAAACAAAGCTGGTAGGTTCAAGAGCGCCTTCCCAGCCGGAAAATGCCGGGCTGCTGGTTTACCAGGATGAGGACAATTTCCTGAAATTAATGTTCCGGGCAGTTATCAAAACTACGAGGCAAACGGGTGTGCAGCCAGGATCAGTAGATCTGTTGATCGAGGAAAACGGGATCGCTAAATCGATGAAGTGGATCGATCTGAAGGAAGAGATTACGGGCAATAAGGATTTACTTCTCAAGTTGGAGAAAAAGGGGAGTGTTTATACCGCCTACTATTCTTTAGATGGGGTCAAGTTTAACCACCTGGCAACTGCCAATATTATGTTGAAGAATATCAAAGCCGGCTTAATTGCGGCTGATGGAGTGGTGACGCAGAGCATGACCAGCACCTTCTATTTCGATAAGAGCACTACCAAGCCCGGCACTCCATTTAACGTGTCGTTTGACTATTTCAGGATTAGCAATACGGGCTTAAAATAGCCTGCCCGGAATAGTCATTTTGGGTTTAGCCCTCTGGTCAGGAATGCCTGATCAGAGGGCTTTTTTGCTAAAGGACTGAGGGGAGATTCCAGGTTTTTTTGGTGAACCTGGGAAAGGCTCTAGCTCTCGTCACGTATTGGTGAGGCTCTTATGAAGTTAACTTTCCAGCTGTTAAGCTATTGTCGACAAGTCTTCCCTAAAATCATTGCCTGCTCAAAATGTAGCAACTCCAACTCCCAACTGCTATTTTGAAGAGTTTTAAATTACAAGGACTTAAAAACGGCATATTCTTTCTCCTTAACTTTGGCCTATGGGGAGATTACTCGCTATATGGTTTTTGTCAGTGTACCTAATTTCAACAACTGAGTTAGTTGAGTTCTTGAAATTTCCGGTGCTGATAGGACATTATATCAGCCACAAAGAGAAAAATCCCGATATTTCGATCGTCCGGTTCCTGGCAATTCATTACGAGGGCAATCATCTGGAGAACCATCCGGAGGATGAAGACTACCAAGAAGACCAGAGACTACCCTTTATCTTCCATTCGCATGTTTTGAGTCTGAGCTTTGTTCTTATTCCTCCGTTTCATTTCGAAACAGAAGCAGACTATCCGGTTCGAAAGGAGTCTGAAGCATTGCCCTGGGACGATACTTTCTCCTATTGCAACTACTTTTCTACAATCTGGCAACCGCCAAAAGGTTGCTAGTCGTTTTTTGGACTAAGGTTTTATTGAGTCGTTTCTGAATAAGGTTTGATACGGTCCTGTATGGGGACGTTTGTGTCGGTAGCCTAAAAATCAGCGGCTTATCATCTGCAGTTTTCGGGGTCCCAGGGAGGGGGATTCTTGCGGACCCCGTATCGATTTATTATAATTTAGTAGAAATCATGTTGGACAAGATTATTGGGTTTTCCATACAGAACAAACTCATCATTGCGCTTCTTACCCTGGCCCTCATTGGCCTGGGCGGATACGAAGCCACCAAGTTACCCATCGACGCACAGCCTGATATTACTAACAATCAGGTACAGGTGATTACCGTAGCTCCTTCTCTGGGAGCTACCGACATTGAACGCCTGGTAACATTCCCTATTGAACAAGCTAACAGCAACATCGATGGTATTACCGAAATCAGAAGTTTTTCTCGCTTCGGGCTATCGCTTGTGACGATTGTTTTTGACGACGATACTGATGTGTACCGCGCGAGACAGCAAGTCGCTGAGCGTTTGCAAGTAGTAAAAAATGAGATTCCAGAGGGTGTCGGAACGCCGGAATTAGGACCCGTTTCGACCGGTTTGGGAGAGATTTATCAGTATATGATATTGCCCAAAAAGGGATACGAAGACCAATTCGATGCTACCGAACTGCGTACTATTCAGGATTGGATCGTTCGCCGGCAGCTATTGGGTGTAAAAGGTGTAGCCGAAGTCAGCAGTTTCGGTGGCAAGCTGAAACAATATGAGATCGCGGTCAATTCAAACAAGTTGCAATCGCTGAACCTCAGCATTGGTGATGTGTTCAGGGCGGTGGAAAGCAACAATCAGAATACCGGGGGAGCGTATATCGAAAAAGGACCCACCGTCCTCTACATCCGCAGTGAAGGCCTGATCGGCAATAAAGACGATATTGAGAATATTTCGGTCAGGACGAGCCGAGAGGGCATTCCCGTACTGTTGAAAGACGTAGCCGACGTCAAAACAAGCTATGCCACACGTTATGGAGCGATGACCTATAACGATCAGGGCGAGGTATCCGGAGCGGTGGTGATGATGCTTAAGGGCGCTAATAGTGCCGAAGTAATCACAAATGTTAAAGAACGTATTGCCATCATTCAGAAAACGCTGCCTGAAGGGGTTGTCATTGAGCCTTTTCTTGATCGTACTAAGATGGTTAACAATGCCATCAGCACCATTGAAACCAATCTTGCAGAAGGCGCACTCATCGTTGTTTTCGTGCTTGTGGTGTTCCTCGGCAATTTCAGGGCCGGTATACTCGTAGCGTCTGTGATTCCATTGTCGATGCTTTTTGCCATTATCATGATGAATATGTTTGGCGTGAGCGGTAACCTGATGAGTCTGGGCGCCCTGGATTTCGGATTGATTGTAGATGGAGCCGTCATAATCGTTGAAGCGGTACTGCATCAGTTGCACGGAAAGAAACTGTCGGCTGCGGACAGGATTTCGCAGGCAGAGATGAACAATCAGGTGAGGAGCTCTGCCAGTAAAATGGTGAACAGTGCCGTGTTCGGACAACTCATCATCCTGATCGTATATCTGCCGATCTTCACACTCGAAGGCATCGAAGGTAAAATGTTCAAACCGATGGCGCAGACCGTGGCTTTCGCTCTGATCGGCGCGTTTATCCTTTCGCTGACCTATATTCCGATGATGAGCTCATTGGTATTAAATAAAAAAATCCAGCATACCCCCAATTATTCGGATCGGATCATGCAGAGCCTGGAGAATATCCATTACCGTACCTTGAAGAAAGTGCTGCACTATCCGAAAGCGCTCATCGCCGTCATTGTTTCTCTGTTCATCGTTGCAGTACTGATCTTGTCCCGGCTGGGAGGAGAATTCATTCCTGCTCTTGAAGAAGGTGATTTTGCGGTAGATACGCGGGTAATGACAGGAAGTAACCTGAAAACGACGGTTGAATACACCCAAAAAGCCGCTCATATTCTGATAAGGGATTATCCGGAAGTGCAGAAAGTGGTCACTAAAATAGGAAGTGGCGAAGTGCCCACAGACCCGATGCCGATGGAGGCAAGTGACATGATGGTTATTTTAAAAGACAAGAAGGAATGGACATCAGCAAGATCGTTTCCTGAACTGGCTGCAAAGATGGGAAAATCGCTGGAAGCCGTACCGGGTATCACCGCCGGGTTTCAATATCCTGTGCAAATGCGCTTCAATGAACTGATGACCGGTGCCCGGCAGGACGTGGTCTGTAAGATTTTTGGTGAAGACCTGGACAGTCTGTCTGCTTATGCGGCCCGATTTGGCAGAATCATCAAAACGGTACCAGGTGCGGAGGATTTGTATGTGGAGCCCATTACCGGAATGCCTCAGGTGGTCATCCGGTACAACCGGGCCAGCATAGCCCAGTACAATCTGGACATTGCACAGATCAACCGGGTGGTGAATACTGCTTTTGCGGGCCAGAGCACGGGAAAAGTCTACGAAGGTGAAAAGCGCTTCGATCTGGTGGTCCGGCTGGACGAAACCCAGCGTGAAAACCTGGAGGATATTCGCAATCTGCTCATTCCTACTTATACGGGTAACCAGATCCCGCTTTATCAGGTCGCCGACGTTCAGATCGTTAACGGACCAGCCCAGATCCAGCGTGAGGATGCAAAAAGACGGATTGTCGTTGGTTTCAACGTTCGGGGACGTGACGTGCAAAGCATCGTAAATGAAGTACAGGATAAAGCTGATAAGCAGATGGCCTTTTCGCCCGGGTACTACGTCACCTATGGCGGAGCGTTTGAGAACCTGAATGAAGCGACTAATCGACTGCTGGTTGCTGTCCCTGTTTCGCTGGCGATGATCTTCATTCTGCTGTATTTTGCCTTTGGCTCGATCAAGGAAAGCTTGTTGATCTACACCGCCATCCCCTTGTCGGCCATTGGAGGTATATTCCTGCTGGCAATGCGGGGAATGCCGTTCAGCATCAGTGCCGGCGTCGGTTTTATTGCGTTGTTTGGAGTAGCTGTTCTTAATGGGATTGTACTTATTGCGGAGTTTAATCGTATGAAGAAGAGCGGAGAAAAGAACCTGTACCGGATCGTACTGGTGGGTACCAAAACGAGACTTCGTCCTGTACTGATGACGGCCTTCGTAGCCTCATTAGGATTTTTCCCGATGGCATTGAGTAATGGTGCAGGAGCTGAAGTACAGCGTCCGCTGGCAACCGTAGTGATCGGCGGCTTGCTGATTTCAACGTTTCTAACCCTTTTTGTTCTGCCTACATTATTCGTGCTGTTTCAAAAAATCGAGCTCCCGAAGCGCAGGCTGGGAAAGAAGAGCGGGACTCTGCTCGTTTTCCTGGGTTTAAGTGCTTCCGTCTATTCGCAGACGATAACGCTTGAAGCTGCTGTTCAGATGGCTACTGAAAATAATCTTTCGGCTAAAAGCCAGCAACTGCTGGCTGAATATCACCGGAAGCGTATGGCTACAGGCGTTAACCTTCCTCAGACGATGGTATCCGGTGAATTCGGACAGATCAATAGTGCTGCGTCCGATACCAGGTTTGGCGTTTCGCAGTCGTTAAGCTTTCCGACGGTTTACAGTAATCAGAAAAGATTACTGGCAGAAGAATGGAGTTCGGCTGTTATTTCGGTCAACCTGAATAAGCTGAACATTCGAAAGAACGTGAGCGAGCTGTTCTACCAGATCCTCGTTTTGCGCGAAAAGGAGAAGATCATGCAACGTAGCGACAAGATGTACGAGACGTTTTCGCAAAAAGCGGCCCTGCGTATGGAAAGCGGAGAAAGTAATCTCCTTGAAAAGACGGCTGCCGAGGTGCAGCGTGAACATATTGCTATAGCACTAAAGACACTGGCCAGTGAGATCGAGCTCGCAAAGATACAGCTTCAGCTTCTCTTGAATGCGGATCCACGCTACGAACCCTCGGCACCGGGCATTGTTTTTCAGGACCTTGCGTTCGACCCCATGATCGATATTGTGCAACATCCTGTTCTGCAGTTGTCTGCACAGGAAATTGAGAAGGCCAGGGCGTCTGGTCGCCTTGAGAAATCTAAGCTTCTACCTGATCTATCGGTCGGCTACTTCAACCAAAGCTTCAGGGAGTTAAACAGTAGCCGGTTCAATTCCTTTCAGATAGGTTTGGGCATTCCAATTTTTTTTCAGGCACAGAAATCCCAGATAAAAGCAGAAGAGCAGCGTATCCGGTTTACGGAGAATGAACTTGCCTTGCGTAAAGCCGAGTGGCGGAGCGGTTTTGCTGCGTCGGTGCAGCAGTACCAGACCCAGCTTGACATCGTGGAAACGTACAAGAAGAAGCAGCTGCCCGCAGCAGAACAGATTTTCAAAACCGCGGGGGATCAATTTGCTAAAGGAGAGATCAACTATTTGGACTGGGTGATGCTCAACAATCAGGCAATCCAGATTCAGAATGAATATTTTGATGCGGTACTGCAGCTCAACTTCCAGATGATCAATCTTCAATATCTCATTTCAAAATAAACAAACAAATGAAAAATATAGTCGGGCTTTTCACGCTGCTCCTGTTATGGAGTTGCGGAAATAAGAAAAACACCACGGAAAACAAGGTCATGCAGACTTCAGAAAACGTACTGACGCTATCCGACGAGCAGTTAAAGGCATTCACTCTGACGACTGTTGAACTAGAGGAAAGGAACGTGACAAATACATTGAAACTTAGCGGGATGGTGGATGTTGCTCCGCAGAACCTGGTATCGGTGAGCAGCGCCCTAGGGGGGTATGTAAAGTCGACCAGGCTGCTTCCCGGGATGTATTTTCGGAAAGGAGAGGTGATCGCGCTGCTGGAAGACAAGCAATTTATTGAGTTGCAGCAGGACTATCTCACAGCAAAGGTCCAATTGCAAAATCTGGAAGCCGAATACAATCGCCAAAAGCAACTTAACGAAAGTCAGGCAAGCAGTGATAAAGCCCACTTGCAGGCGAAAGCAAACTACGAGACATTGCTCATCAGCAAAAAGGCCCTGGAAGAAAAACTTCGCCTGATCCACATCAACCCGGCTAGTATATCGGTGAGTAACATCAAGCCAACAGTTGCTATATATGCGCCTTTTAGCGGCTTTGTTTCAAAAGTTCTTGTGAATTCAGGTAAATATGTGTCGCCAACCGATGCCCTGTTTGAGCTGGTAGATCCGCATGATTTGCACCTGAAGCTGAAAGTTTTCGAGAAAGACTGGGACAAACTCAAGGTCGGACAAACGCTCAGGGCCTATACCAACAGCTACCCTGAAAAGAAATATCCTGCCGAGATGATGTTAATTAGCAAAAATATAACCCCGGACCGCGCGGTGGAAGCCTACGCCCGTTTCAAGGGGGCTGATGAAAGTCTTATTCCCGGGCTGTATATGAATGCGGAAATTCGAATCCCCGAGAGCAAGGCACCAGCACTCCCAGAAGAGAGCATCGTTAGCTTTGAAGGGGATAATTATGTCTTTGAGGTGCTGGACAAGAGGACTTTCCGGATGAAAGCAGTAGAGACCGGGAACACTGGAGACGGCTGGGTGGAAATATTGAGCGGAGCAGAACCGGGCCGGAAGAAAATTGTCAGTAAAGGGGCCTATACCTTATTGATGGCGTTGAAGAATACCGCAGAAGACTAATATGAAGTGTGCATTGTTAGTGATTAGCTGCTTTTTGCTCACGTTGAAGTTGAAAGCACAAACAGTAAACAAGGATACAACGGACCATCAGGATCGCGCTTATCATTTCTCGGGAGGGAAGCTGATTGTTCCATCCGTTTTGATTTCGTATGGCGTAGTAAGTCTGGTGTCTAACGATCTGAAATCTTTAAACCAGTCTACACGCCACGAAACCCGGGAACACATCATTGCTGGAGCCAGGATAGACAACTATATGCAGTACGCTCCAGCCGCCGCTGTGTATTTACTCAATTTTGCCGGAGTAAAGGGGAAGCATAAGTTCAAGGACAGAACCATGATCTATGCAGCATCTCAGCTCGTTGCAGCAGCTTTAGTTTTGCCGACGAAACACTTTGTGAGCGAAGTCCGACCTGATGCTACAAACCACTTGTCCTTTCCTTCGGGACATACGGCTACGGCATTTTCATCAGCTCAGTTTATGTTCAGGGAATATCAGGATGTTAATTTTGGGCTGAGCATTTCCGGGTATCCGGTTGCTGCTATGACCGGAATATACAGGGTATTCAACGATAAGCACTGGGTTGGTGACGTTGTTGCAGGCGCTGGTATCGGGATTTTGTCAACCGAAGTTGCTTACTGGCTGTTTCCGTTGATCTCGAGATACTTGTCTTCAAAAAAGGAGGTAGAGTCCTTGTCGATTGCTCCCTTCGGCCAGAGAAATACTTACGGAATTACAATGATTAAGAAAATATAGGTCATGAAAGCAACTATTAATATGCGTTTTACAATAACTCACAGGATTCTACATTGGTCAATGGGACTTCTGATGGTGGTACTGTTTTGTACAGGATTTTTAAGGATGAATTGGATGGGGCGGAAACAAATAACAGGGATCATCGAACAGCATGCACCGGGATTGATGACCAGGGAGCAAATGGGGACTATCGTAAAAGACATCCTTCGTCCAATGTGGCAATGGCACGAATACGCAGCGTATGCCATCGTGGTGGTTTTTTCGGTCAGGGTTGTATATATGCTGGTAAAAGGCATTCGTTTTCCGAATTGTTTTGCAAGAGACCTATCGATTAAAGAACGTTTGCAAGGGACATCTTATGTCCTGTTTTATCTGTTCGTGGCTATTTCCACCATCACCGGGTTTTATCTCAAGTGGATTGAAGGGAGCTGGAAAGAACATCTGGAAGCTTTACACAAACTGGCGATCTATTGGTTCCCGGTTTTTATGTTAATCCATATCGGTGGTGTCGTTATTTCAGAGCTGAAGGGTAAGAAAGGGATAGCCTCTAGAATGATAGGAGGCTAGCGGACTATTTTAAGCCAAAATTTGGCTAACTTGTTTAATGATCGGGTAAGTTATCTCAAGATAATCAGATGAAATACAATATACCAGCGCATTTAAAGGGTCTTAACAGCGCGGAGTTAGATGATTCAAGGAAGCAGTATGGCTTTAACAGCATGGGTGCAGTCAAAAGAAACAGCTTACTGGATACTCTCTTCGAGATTTTAAAAGAACCTATGCTCATTTTACTTTTCGCCATATCCAGTATCTATCTGATTCTGGGTGATTACGGTGAAGCGCTTTTTATGTTTATTGCTATTGTAGCGGTATCTGCAATATCATTCTATCAGGATACCAGGAGTAAAAAGGCACTCGAAGCATTGGAGAAACTAAGCGAGCCGCTGAGCACAGTGATCCGTAATGCAGGCGTTGAAGAGATTCCTACCCACGAAATCGCCGTTGGCGACCTGTGCATTACCGCAGAAGGAAAACTGATCAATGCCGATGGTGAAATCGTTTATAGTAATGATTTTTCGGTGAACGAAGCATCTCTTACCGGAGAAAGTTATTCGGTCTTCAAGAGTGCAAGTTCCGAAGATAACAAGGTATATAGTGGTACAATAACCGTTTCTGGACTGGCGGTATTCAAGGTACAGCAAATTGGAAAAGACACTCGTATAGGCCGCATTGGAACGTCTATTGCTGAAATAAAAACACAAGAATCACCTTTGCAGGTACAGATCCGGAGCTTCGTTAAGCTTATGGCGATCATTGGATTCGTTATTTTTCTTATGGTCTGTTTAGTGAGCTATGTCCGCAGCCAGAATCTTATAGAAAGTTTGCTTAGTGGGCTTACGCTGGCGATGTCGGTGCTGCCGGAAGAAATTCCCGTAGCGTTTACAACATTCATGGCTCTGGGTGCATGGAAACTAATGCGTGAAGGTATCATTATCAAGCGAAGCAGTATCGTAGAGACCTTAGGCAGTACCACGGTAATCTGTACAGACAAGACAGGTACCATTACCGAAAATACCATGAAGCTCATGTATTTGTATGACTACGCGTCGGACAAGACTTTCGACCAAAATGGGTTTGGCGATAAAAGTCTTTCAACCCTCATTGACTATGCAATGTGGAGCAGCGAGCCAGTTCCGTTTGATCCGATGGAAAAAACACTGCATCGGGTTTACGAGGAAACGCAGCCCGACGAGAGGCCTTCATGGCACCTGTTTCGCGAATATCCCCTTGAGGGAAAGCCACCGATGATGACCCATCTTTTTGAAAACCGGCAGAAGGAAAGGATCATTGCTGCAAAAGGGGCTCCCGAAGCGATCTTAAACGTGTCTGTACTCGATGATAATGAGAAGGAGAAAGTCCGGCAACTGATAGCAGGTTTTGGGGAGCAAGGATTCCGGGTTTTGGGTGTGGCAAAGACGCGCTTTGAAGGCGATTCTTTCCCGGAAAAGCAACAGGATTTCGTATTCGACTTTATAGGTTTGGTGATATTTTACGATCCGCCAAAACAAGGTATCCGGAGAGTTTTCGAAGATATCTATAATGCCGGTATAAAAGTGAAGGTCATCACCGGAGATAATTCAGAAACCACGAAAAGTATTGCAGCGCAGGCAGGAATACAGAACCCGGGTAAAGCGGTAGAAGGCAGGGCGATCATGGAATATGATGAAGCGCAGCTTTTGGAGGCAGTAGAGAAAAAGGTCTTGTTCACCCGGATGTTTCCCGAAGCAAAGCTCACTGTAGTAAATGCGCTGAAAAAAAAGGGTGAAGTGGTGGCTATGCTGGGTGATGGGGTAAATGACGGGCCAGCTTTAAAAGCTGCACACATTGGCGTTGCCATGGGAAACAAGGGAACTGAGATTGCCAAGGCATCGGCGTCATTGGTGATCACCAATGACGATCTGGATAAGCTGATCACCGCGATTGCGGCTGGGCGGCGTATCTATATTAACATGAAGAAAGCCATTCAGTATATCATATCCATTCATATTCCGATCATATTAACGGTATCTTTACCGCTGTTTTTGGGATGGATATATCCGCACATTTTCACCCCGGTTCACGTTATTTTTCTGGAACTGATTATGGGTCCGACGTGCTCGCTGGTCTATGAGAATGAACCAATGGAAAAGAATACCATGCGTCGGAAACCCAGAAAAATGACGGAGACCTTTCTGAACTGGAAGGAACTTGCCATTAGTATTATACAAGGACTAATCATTACTGCAGGTGTGTTGTTGGTTTACCAATGGAGTGTTTATCAAGGGGGCAGCGAAGAAAAAACAAGGGCATTGGTATTTACGAACCTGATCTTCGCTAACATTCTGCTAAGCCTCACGAACCGGTCGTTTTACTTCAGTATGTTTGACAGTTTCAGGAACCGGAATGTGCTCTTTCCTGCGATCACTGGCTTGACCCTGATACTTCTGTTTATTATCCTGTATACTCCGGCGGCCTCTGGTTTTTTCAAAGTGAGCAGCTTAGATCTTGAAGAAACGATCGTGGCAGGACTTATAGCTGCTGTTTCGGTACTTTGGTTTGAAGTTTATAAATGGGTTAAAAGATGGCAGGAGAAAAACACGTCCGGCAGATGAGTGTTTATCGGGAAACGTATCCTACCTTAGCTTTTCACCCTTAATCTGATACTTTGAAGCTCTACATCAAAAACATGGTTTGCATCCGGTGCAAAATGGTCGTTAGCCAGGAGCTTCGCAAGCTTGGAATACATTATGCGGTGGTGAATCTGGGGCAGGTGGAAATTTTGGAAGAGATATCCGCGGGGCAGCGGGGAGATTTAAAGTATTCCCTTTCCCGGTTCGGGCTGGAATTGATGGATGATAAGAAAAGCATACTTATTGAGAAGATCAAGAATGTTGTCATCGAGCTGGTGCACTATACCGATGCCTCTCTGAAAACGAATTTTTCGAATCATTTAAGTGAAAATCTGAGCTACGACTATACCTATCTGGCCAACCTCTTCTCCGAAGTTGAAGGAATAACTATCGAGCACTTCATTATTATTCACAAGATTGAAAGGGTAAAGGAGCTGCTGGTGTATGATGAACTCTCGTTGAAGGAGATATCCTATAAGTTGCACTACAGCAGCGTGGCTCATCTGTCGAATCAGTTTAAGAAGATCACCGGGCTGACGCCATCGCACTTTAAAAAGCTAAAAGACTACCGGAGGGCTGGATTGGTTAATCTCTCATCTGAAACTGGGAGTCAGACCTCTTCCTTCTGACCCATTGTAGTATTAGCGACTGGTAATGTGTTGAAAGTCAATATGAAGTGAGTAGTTTCACCGGGTGGGTGTGAATCATGCAAGTAATCTGCTAAATTGTATAACAGCTTCTGTTGCGTTAGTCCGACCTTTAAGAAGAGGTGAGCATTCCGCTTTTGCCAGACACGAGGCATTGTCCTCACGGCGCTCTAATACAATTGAATTATGGAAGAAGTTAAGTCAAACGGCAGCCCTGAGATTTTATACATCACATCCTACCCTCCAAGAGAGTGCGGCATTGCGTCCTATTCTCAGGACCTGATCAAAGCGTTGGATAGCAAATACGCTCATTCATTTTTATCCTCCGTCTGTGCTCTTGAATCGAACAAGGAAGTTCATGCTTACGGGCCGGAGGTAAAGTTTATTCTTGATACCTCTGATACAGATTCATATTTCCGGCTTTCCAGGGATATCAATGCATCAGATCATATTAAGCTGATCCTGATTCAGCATGAATTTGGGCTTTTTGATTCGCGGTGCGATGAAGCATTTTTGCAGTTCCTGTCCAGTCTGAAGACACCGGTGCTCTTGACCTATCATACGGTCTTACCCCAACCCAATCTGATGTTAAAGTTGAAGGTGGAGCAGATTTCCGCCTGCTGCAGTGCTATTCTTGTGATGACGCAGAGTTCCGCTGATATTCTGACTCAGGATTACCGGATCCCCGCAAAGAAAATATCCGTGATTCCGCATGGTGTCCACCTGGTTCCACATTCGAAAAAAAACGCATTAAAAGAAAAATACCAGTTCAAGGGTAAAACCATCCTTTCTACATTTGGGCTGATCAGTTCCGGTAAAAGCATCGAAACAACCCTGGACGCCTTGCCGGCCATTGTTGGTCAGGATCCTGAGGTCCTGTTCCTGATCATCGGTAAGACACATCCGCAGGTGCTGAAGCAGGAGGGTGAACGTTACCGGAATTTGCTTCAGGATAAAGTTGATAGGCTGGGGATGCGGGAGCATGTTATGTTTATCAACTACTATCTGCCTCTGGATGAGCTGCTTGAGTATCTGCAGTTGACGGACATCTATCTATTTACCTCTCGCGACCCCCACCAGGCGGTGAGCGGAACGTTCTCCTATGCGATCAGCTGTGGCTGTCCGATTATCTCCACGCCCATTCCTCATGCCAGGGAGCTTTTAAAAGATGAGGCCGGTATCCTGTTCGACTTTGAGAACTCCGTTCAGCTGTCTGCAGCAGTTAACAGCCTTTTGGCAGACGGCGAGCTTCGGTCGCTGTATAGTAACAACGGGTTACAGAAGATTGTGTCAAGTGCATGGCAGAATGTCTCCATTTCTTACGCCAATCTATTCAAGAAACACCATTACGGCGTGAAACTGCGCTTTAGCATACCGGAGATCAAGTTGGACTTTGTTCGGCATCTCACCACATCTTTTGGTATGATTCAGTTTTCGAAGATCGATGAACCCGATATTAGCTCCGGGTACACGCTTGACGACAATGCACGTGCCTTGGTTTCCCTGGTTATGGATTTTGAACTTTCAGGTAAGGAGGAGGATCTGGAATTGATCTACCGGTATCTGGAGTTTATTAAATTTTGCCAGCAAGATGACGGAAGTTTCCTGAATTATGTCAACGAGGAAAAGATATTCACCACGCAGAATGAGGAGACCAATCTGGAAGACTCAAATGGCAGGGCTCTCTGGGCCCTCGGCGTCGTGATCTCGTGTCGCAGTATTTTGCCTGAAACCCTGGTAGCCTCCGCATATACGATTTTTGAGAAGGCATCGCGACAGACAGAAGGCATGCACTCCACGCGTGCTATGGCATTTTCGTTAAAAGGACTTTGCTACTATAACCAGGAGAGGGACGTAAAGGAGTATTTGAGCCTGATAAAAACGCTTGCAGACCGTCTGGTTCAGATGTACAAACACGAGGGGGAGTTATCCTGGGAATGGTTTGAAAGCTATCTCACATACGGGAACAGCATCTTACCGGAGTCATTGCTATGTGCGTATGAGGTTACCGGGAACCAGATTTATAAGGAGATTGCACAGAGCGCGTTCGCATTTCTCTTAAACCAGACCTTTGACGATACGGGGATAAAGGTGATATCCCATCATCAATGGCTGCTGAAAGGCGAAAGGGCTGCTCCGTTCGGCGAGCAACCCATTGATGTGGCGTATACGATTCTTGCACTCGACCGGTTTTATGGGGTATTTAAACAACAAGAATACCTGACGAAAATGGGTATTGCCTTTGATTGGTTCTTAGGGAGGAATCATTTGAAACAGATCATTTACAATCCTTGCACCGGAGGTTGTTACGACGGCCTTGAACAATATCAGATTAATCTGAACCAGGGTGCAGAATCTACAGTGAGCTACCTGATGGCCAGATTAACCATTGAAAAATACCAAAGGAGAAACGCGGTTAATACCTTGCGTTCCGGTTATATGACATCTTCGGTTGTATCATGAAAGTAGCGGTTTTATCGGCTATTGCCTGGCGAACGCCACCCCGGAACTATGGGCCTTGGGAGCAGGTTGCCTCCAATGTGGCTGAGGGATTGGTAGACGCCGGACATGAAGTTACTTTGTTTGCCACCCAGGAGTCCAAAACCAAGGGAACGCTTGATGCGGTTGTACCCCGTGGTTATGCGGATGATCCGAACGTTGATGCCAAGGTTGCCGAATGCCTGCATATCAGTAATTTGATGGAAAGGGCTGGGGACTTTGATATCATTCACAATCATTTCGACTTCTTACCCCTCACGTATTCCCGGCTAATGAGCACACCGATAATCACCACCATTCACGGTTTTTCCTCAAACCGTATCGTTCCGGTCTATAAAAAGTACAACAACTCCTGCTTCTATGTGTCGATCAGTGATTCGGACCGGCATCCAGATCTGGATTATCTCCGTACGGTGTACAATGGCCTGAGGCTCGCGGACTTCGAATTTAGTGCAACCCACGATGGCTACCTCTTATTCTTCGGCAGGATCCATCCGGACAAAGGGACTGCCGAGGCGATTGAGATCGCCCTGAGGTCTAACAAACGATTGCTGATTGCGGGGCTGATCCAGGACGAAGCGTATTTCAACGAAAGAGTCAAACCCCACCTGAATGAACAGGTGCAGTATCTAGGCAATGCGGGTCCTTCACAGCGACAGCAGCTGATGGGGAAAGCAATGGCGTTGCTCCACCCAATCAGGTTTGATGAGCCATTCGGGTTGAGCGTGGCCGAATCGATGTTGTGTGGAACGCCGGTTATCGCGTTTAGCAGAGGTTCCATGCCGGAGCTAATCAAACATGGGACCTCTGGTTTTTTGGTGAAAGATGTAGACGAAGCAGTAGAGGCGGTGGCTGATCTGCCAGTGCTTAACCGGCTTAGCTGCAGCCTGTGGGCCGCATCGCGCTTTTCACAGGCAAAAATGGTTGCTGACTACCTCAAATGCTATCAGTTCGTTTTAAACGGGGTCAATATACGATGAAGCAAGGCATCCAGGTTGACTGTCGCAAAAGAAGAGCAATAGTCCGATAAGCCGTAAGGAATGATTAGTTCGCCGTTATTGATGATGGATCCGCAAGAATAAACCACATTGGGGACGTAGCCTTCACGTTCTTCGGGGTTTGCGATCAGCAGGGACTCATCGAGACGTCCGAGTTCGATCGAAGGGTCGTGAATATCGAGCAGGCAGGCACCCAAGCAATATCTTCTCATAGGCCCGACAGCATGTGTGATGACCAGCCAGCCATCTTTTGTTTCGATTGGCGACCCACAGTTGCCCACTTGTATAAATTCCCAGCTGTATTTCAGTGTTTGAAGCATTACAGGATTCTCCCACACGTTGATGTTATCTGAATACATGATATAATTATTGTATCCGTCAATTCTGGATAGCATCGCGTACTTTCCGTTGATTTTTCTAGGAAAAAGTGCGAGGTTCTTGTTCTGAGCCCCGGCACCAAAAAGTGGTCCGATATCAAAACTATAAAAGTCTTTTGTTTTTAGAAGCTTCGGCATAATGAGTACGCCATCGTATGCAGTATACGTTGCATAATACATGATGGAGCCGTCGTCATCTATAAACTTGACAAACCGGGCATCTTCAATCCCCTTTCGTTCAAATTCAGAGATTGGGAAGATCACCCGATCAGATATATCCGTATCCATAGAGAAAGTGATCTGATAATAAGAATCCGACAGCCAGAGAACCCGTTCGAGGTCGGCGTCTTTAAGTGGATCGGGCTCCTGTTGCTGGGACTCCATAATGATCCGGCGCAGGGTGAGGTAATCAAAAGAATCAGTAAGCGTGGCGTTGAGTTCCGCAACTATTGAAGTATCGATGCGCGAGACCAGGGCTTTTTCCAGAAATAGCTCTTTGTTGTAGGTGGCGTTCTGGACAACTTCTGCCTCATCGATATAATTTCCGGAGGGAATGACATGAATATTATTGTGCCTGTCAATTAGAACCCTTCTAAAAGCGATTGACGAGATATGGCCTTCGCCAACCGCCCTAAAGCTGATAATTAGTCTTCTTTCACCATCTTCAAGTTCAGTTTGATTCGGATCTTCGATGGCGGAAGGGTTAAAAAAAGCTGCTGATTCGATGGAGTATTCGTGAGTGAAATAGGAACCCAAGAGAAGTTTGGTGTAATGAGAGATCTCAGATTCATCCTTTTCCAGTGTCTTAAGCAAGAACTTGACTTTATCGTAGTTTTTTAGGAGCAGTTTTGTTATACTTCTGTGTCGCTTCGAAAAATCCTGAAGAATTGGAGAGATAATGGAAAAGACCTGTTGATCTGTTAGTTTTAGTACCTGGGAGATGACCTGCTTACCCCGTTCTTCGCCATTGAAGAAGAACCGGGCAATTACCCGCTTGGGGTCGGGGTACACTTTTACTGATTTTCGTTCTATGGCAAGTCTCATTGTTTTTTGAGCTAGCATACAAGAAGCTAAGGCTCTTGTATGTATATGTATTTATTCATAACCGCTTTTGATGATCGTCATGATCATCTTGAAACGCTCATGTGATTGGATGGAATTGGGGACATGGGCAGGTATAATCATTCCTCCGCCTGTAGGCAGGCTGGTTGATGAGGAGTCTATTACGATCTCTGCCTTTCCCTCGATGATCTGGACGAAACTGTCGAAAGGGGAAGTTTTTTCAAGTGAGTTTTCGCCTTTATCAAAAGACAGAATGCTGATGTTCCCGGAGGGTTTTTTGATGATGGTCTTGGTGACGATAGCGTTCTCTACATAATCGATCGTATCGACCATTATATGCGGCCTTGATTTGGGGAACTCCGAGGCATCGTAGTTGTTGTCAATTCTGTCCATATTGCATTTGCTTCTTAAGTTCATTCTCTATCTTCCTTATATTTTCTTCCGTCAGATGGAAATTAAGGTCGTCATAATGGTCGAAACGGTATTGAACGAGTTCATCAGCACCATCTCGGTCTTTTATCAGTTTGTTGATGTGAGACAATGCCCCTTTTTTTGCGCACTCCATTGCGCGAACTCTACCTGGATAGTCGCAAAACCTTTCATCCTCAGAAAGTAAGGAGTAAGTAGGATTACTATTTAATAAACGAGCCGTAACAGGCCTTAGATATTCCGGGAGGACTTCTGATACCGTCGTCTGATACAAGTAGACTCTAAAATATTTTGGGCAAATGTAATTTTTCATAGTACTTCAAAATTACTGTCGATAAGCTCCGGGTTATTACATGTAACATTAGATTAGTTGCATAATTCATATATACAAGCAAGACGGTGCGATAGTGTTTTTAGATCTGCGAATCGTAGAAATCAGCGTTCCGCTTGTCTTGACTGGAATTTTAAACCGGCTAAAAATCGTGTAGTATTGGATATAAAACTATCATAAAAAGATTCCCCTGATTTGTATGTTTGTTATAGGCCGTTCCGGGATGAATCACTCTTCCAATGAAAGCTCCTCTGCCCGGCCGAGACCAATTGTACCTTTTACACGCTCTATACCTAATTAACTCTTAACATGCGATGAACAATCGACCTGAACTAACCTGTTTCGACCGTTATCCGGCAGGATAAACGGCATTATCCGGATCCGCCGTCAGTTGCTCTGTTCCGGCAAAAAAGTATAACCAATAATAAATTATAATATATGCGACAAGTTCTACTCAAAGTTTTGCTTCTGTACGTATTCTGTGGGTTCTGTGCCGAGGCTGTTGCTCAGTCACGCAGGGTAACGGGTACAGTTATGGATGACGCGGGGAACCAGCTTCCAGGTGCCAGTGTTTCCGTCAGAGGTACACAGGTGTCAACGGGTACCGATGTAAACGGTGCATTTGCGATAAACGTGCCATCCGGCAGTAATGTTCTCGTGGTATCCTTCGTCGGTATGCGCCGGCAGGAGGTTACGATTGGCAACAGGACCAACATCCGCGTGGTGCTGCAGACCGACGCCACAAGTCTTAGTGAGGTGGTAGTAGTGGGTTACGGTACGGCGAAGCGCGCGAACCTAACCACTGCGCAAACGACTGTTACCTCTAAAGAGATCAACAGAACCGTAAATACGACCATTGAACAGGCTATTCAGGGGCGTTCTGCAGGTGTGTACATCACGCAGAACTCCGGTCAGCCCGGAGGAGGTATATCGGTAAACATCCGGGGAGTGAACTCCATCAATGGAGCAAATGAACCGCTGTATGTGGTTGACGGTGTGCAGATACAGCCGACGGCGGTTAGCTTTGGCACGCAGAGCTCCTCTAATCCGCTGGCCGGATTAAATCCTGCGGATATTGAAGATATCCAGGTGTTGCAGGGGCCTTCTGCGACCTCGATTTATGGCTCGCGGGCCACGAACGGGGTTCTGCTGATCACTACCAAAAGGGGTAAGGCCGGCGATGTGAAGATAGCCTACGGGTTTCAGCACGGGATCCAGACGCCTCCGGAAGGTCTCAAGGTGATGAACCTGAGGCAATATGCACAAATGGTCAATGAATATCATGCCATTGAAGGTGGCGAGACACCTGCCGAGTTGCTTGATCCTTCACTATTGGGTGAAGGTACTAACTGGCAAAGTGAGCTCTTCAATAATGCGGGAATGAATAAGCATCAGCTGAGTCTGAGTGGGGGAAGTGAGAAGACGACCTATTACCTGTCTGGTGATTACCTGGACCAGAAAGGTGTAGCTGAGGGTTCAGGTTTTAACCGCTACTCAGTACGTCTGAACCTGGATAATAAGCCTAAGGAGTGGGCTACGCTGAGTGCAAACATCAGCTTTAATCAGACGAATGAGACCTTGACATCCAGTCAGGAGAACATCATCTCCAATGCCTTGCAGCTGACTCCACAAGTGCCGGTGAAGAATATAGACGGTTCATGGGGTGGTGCGGATGAGAATAACGGCGCTAACAATTTTGCGCCCGTTAATCCGATAGCCATCGCGACCTTATCGAAGAATGACAATATGCGCCGTCAGTTTTTGGGCGGTATCAATCTGGGAATTAAGATCTTCAAAGACCTGGAATTCCGGACTTCGTTCAATACCGATCTGGGCTACTCCAACTCCCAATATTTCATTCCTACCTACAAAATCGGCTGGGCTGAGAACGTAACGGCGGCATTTACCAACGGTTCGAATATGAACACCTATTGGAACTGGAACCAGTTACTGCAATACAATAAGTCCATCAAGCAACATAATTTCAACCTGATGGTCTCCCATGAATCGCAGGAGTCTGAATGGCGCGGCCTTTCAGGACGCAGGACCGGATTTCTCACCAATGATATTTATGACCTGGCGGCGGGCGATGAGCTGACAGCCAGCAATAGCGGTGGATCGAATACCTGGGGAATGGAATCTTACCTCGGGAGGCTGAACTATAATTTCGCAGACAAATATATTTTTACCGGTACACTCAGAAGCGATGGATCGGCCAACTTTGGTAGCGATAATAAATGGGGTATGTTTCCATCAGTATCTGTAGCCTGGCGGGTTTCCAAAGAAGATTTCTTCAAAATTCCTGCAATCAGTGAGTTTAAGCTCCGGTTTGAAACCGGTACTACCGGTAATCAGGGAGGAGGAGCCTTTATCTACTCTCCAATGGCTGCGGGTGCTACACCAACGGGTACGGGGTTTTTGCCGAGCCGCTATGCAAACCCCGGTTTGCAATGGGAGGAGACCACCACGAACAACGTGGGTCTGAATCTTGGATTTCTAAAGGACCGCATTCAGATTGAAGCCGATTACTACGTGAAAAATACGGATAACCTGCTGATGGAAAACCCGCTTCCCTGGTATATGGGATCAAACGGACAGGGTGCCGTGGCTGCTCCAATGGTGAACATCGGATCGCTGGAGAACAAGGGATGGGGAATCACGTTGAACACAACTAATATTTCGACCAAAAGCTTCAAATGGACATCTAACTTCAACCTCTCTCATTTCAAAACCAAGATCAAAAAATTCTATTCGGACGCAGCATCTATCGACCGGGTATCCTGGTGGATGGAGAGCTGGACGCAGCGGTCGTCTGTGGGACAGGCACCATGGTTATTCAGAGGATATATAGAGGAAGGACTCTTCCAGTCGGTTGATGAAATTAATAACAGTGCCGTGCCGGTGGATAACAACGGTAACAGGCTGCCTACGCAGGAAGTGAACGGTATCTGGGTTGGCGACGTGAAGTACAGAGACATCAGTGGTCCGGAAGGCGTACCCGACGGTAAAATCGACGTAAACGACCAGACCAATATCGGTAACCCATGGCCTAAGCTGTTTGGTGGCTTTACAAACGACTTCAGCTATAAAGGCTTTGATCTGAGCGTCCTGATCACCAGTACCTTCGGCAACGACGTGTACAACTATATGGCGCGTGTGAACAGCAACCCGAACAACATTAACCTGAGCAGGAACCTGATGGTCCACGCAATGGACTATGCAAGACCGGTGACGAATGCAGACGGCAATGTGGTGCTGGAAAATCCAGGAACAGATATCGCCAGGATTAACCTGGGGCCAAACGGAAACGTGACGCGCTTTACGAACAAGTGGGTGGAAGATGGCTCTTTCGTGCGCCTGAAGAACATCTCCCTGGCGTACAATCTCCCCAGAAACCTTCTGTCTAAGCAAAACCTGGTGAGGAATATGCGGATCGCCTTCAGTGCGCAGAACGTTTTGACGCTGACCAAATACAAAGGATATGACCCTGAAGTAGGCGCCTATGTAGGACGGGATGCAGGTGCCGGAAACCAGGCGATCGGAATAGATTTCGGACGCTATCCGCTAACCCCTGTCTATACATTTACTCTAGGAATGGATTTATAAAACAGAACAGATGAAATACTTAACATATATGCGCAATTGGGCTATCGTTCTGATCCCGCTAGTGATGCTGTCGGCCTGTAAGAAAGATTTTCTCGTGAAGCCGCCGACTGATGCCATCGTGGATGTTAACTTCTACAAAACAGACGATCAGGTACTTGCCTCTACGGCTCTGTTATATAGCCGGGTCTGGTTTGACTACAACGACAAGGCCTCTTATAATTTGGGCGACTTCCGAGCGGGAACGGCTTTTTCGGCCTATAATGACCGTGGTAACGTGTTGTTTAACACGACGGGAGATAACGGCGAAAACGCCGCATCATGGAGGGCCTTCTTTATTGTAGTTGGCCAGTCAAACATGGCCATTCAGAATATCAACAACTATGTGGGTGCAGAAGTGTCGGGTGTGGTGAAGCGTGCGGCGATTGCCGAAGCACGGTTTATGCGCGCGCTGGCCTATCGCTTCCTGGTGATGAACTGGGGGGAGGTGCCCATTATAGAGAATAATCAGACCCTGCTGACGGACACCACCATCCGCAGAAATACGGTTCCGAGTGTCTGGAAATTCATTACATCTGAAATGCGGGCGGCAGCCGAAGATTTGCCAACCTCACCGCTTAGGCCGGGGCGACTGACGAAATGGTCGGCCGAGGGCATGCTGGCTCGCTTCTATCTGACACGCGCAGGGGTTGAGTCCGCGGGTTCCGGAACGCGGAACCAGGCTTTTCTGGACAGCGCAAAGTACTATTCAGAGCGGGTGATCAAGCAAAGCGGGGCAGCATTGCTGAGCAATTATGCCAATCTGTTCCTGTTCCCTTATGATAATAACAGCGAATCTTTGTTCTCCCTGCAGTGGGTGTATTCAGCCGGTGCCTGGGGAACTCAGAATTCCACTCCCGCCTATCTGGCTTATAGCAGCGATATCGGAAACGGCGACGGCTGGGGCGGCGACAAAGGGGCCACCTGGTGGATGATGAAGCAATATGAGGGATTCACTCCGGGACGGAACGCTGCAGGAGATTCTATTTTGCAGGGCAGAACCGTTGATCAGCGGTTGAAGGCGACCTTTATGATTCCTGGCGCTTCTTATCCGGAGATCACGCAAACCATTCCCGGGGGAGAACAGAAGCTCGTTTATCCGCTTACCGGAACGGACGTGAACTTTGCTGCAATTAAAAAGTATGTGACCGGAAAGGCAAAGGATGTAGGGGGACAGGCCGCCTCTCAGAACTATGGCCATGATACCTACATGCTGCGTTTAGCTGAAATGTATCTGACCTATGCTGAGGCTGTATTGGGGAACAATACCTCGACCAATGATGCTACGGCGCTGGAGTATTTTAACAAGGTGCATATGCGTGCGGGTCTACCTAAATACGAGCTTCCTCTGACCCATAATGTCATTTTCAGGGAGAGAGTCCTGGAGTTTGCGATGGAAGGCATGGCCTGGTACGACCTTGTCACTTTACACTATTACAATCCGACAAAAGCGTATTCCATTCTTAATCAGCAGGACAGGGGACTGTTCTTTATTGCTCCAGATGTAATTCCCAATCCGACACAGTGGACGATGACGAAGACGCCATGGAGTGTGAATGAGCGGACCATTGTTGCAAACAGCGGAAATTTCCTTCTTCCTATTCCGACATCAGAACTGGGCCAGGCACCTAATCTGAGAAAGCCTGCTGTAGACTATTATTTAAGTAACCAATAAAGCAATAGCATGAATAAGATATATCATTTTATACTTCTGGCTTTTGTAGCGGTAAGTATAGCGGGATTCAGCTCTTGTAAGAGCGATTCTGAGGATGGGGGAGAGCCCAGGGTAAAATATGTACGAACGACAAATCCGGCGGCATCAGATTCTTTGCTGGTGGGTGCAGGGCAGGGAAACCTGATAGCCATTGTGGGGGAAAATCTCAAGAATGTACGGGAGATCTGGTTTAACGACCAACAGGCACTCTTGGTTCCGACCTATATTACCAATACCTCTGTTTTGGTAACGGTACCGAGCAAGATACCTTCTGATATCACCAATAAGTTAAAGATGGTCTTCGCAAACGGAGGCACCCTGGAGCATGATTTTAAGTTGGAGATCAGCGAACCTGTGGTAAGCAGCATGTTTAGCGAATACGTATTAAGCGGTGGTACGGCGGTCATCAACGGAAACTACTTCTATGAGCCGGTGACCGTTACCTTTGCCGGCGGAGTACAGGGAGAGGTTCTCTCGCTGAAAGATGACCGGATAGAGGTTGTTGTACCCGCAGGGGCACAGCCGGGTCAGATTACCGTGAAGACCAACTTTGGGGAGACCAAATCGGATTTCTGGTTCAGGGATAACCGGAATATATTCCTCAGCAGCGACCCTTTTACCGGTTGGTGGAAAGAATCGTTCGTGGTAAAGAGTCCCGGTGCAGACGCTCCAGAATCGATCAACGGTAATTACATTCGGGTGAATCAGCCGATTGCGGGCTGGAGCTGGCTTGAGGTTGCAGGGGGACCGCCGGATGCAATGGGCGACATCAGCAAGAATATTCCCGATGAGGCTATTTTGAAGCCGGAGAATTACTACCTGAAGTTTGAAGTAAATACTCGCAAGCCATATAATAACAACGTGATCAAGATTAATGTGGGGCTGAGTCAGGACTTTTATAATGATGGTTACTTGTGGCAGCCGCCGATAGACACACAGGGGAAATGGCAGACGATCAGCATTCCGTTTGATGTGATAGCGAAGAGCTATGGTGCGCCGCTGACCTTGAGTTCAAAAGGTTATTATACCAGAATCCTCTTCCATGGTCCCGGTGATCTGGATGCAGATATTTCCTTCGATAATTTCAGAGTGGTTCCGAAGGTAATTAAGAAATAGCACGAGGGAGCAGTTGTTCCTTATTGATCAAGAATAGCATAAAGACACGAGAACAAGCGGAGAGTTTAAGCTTTCCGCCTGTTTTTAAAAATTTGACGAATGGAAACACGATTTACAAGGAGATTATTTTTCATGCTGGGCGTCTTTATGATGACCTGCTGTATGCTTTCATGTAAGAAAGACGAGCATACCGATACGGATAAAGTGGCCCTTCTCAGTTTCGGACCGGCAGGGGTGAAGCACGGGGAAAAGATCAGCTTAATCGGTACCCACCTAGACCGCGTGACGGCTGTGGAGTTTGCCGGCGCCTCTGTTGATAAAGCAGCGTTTGAGCAGCATACCTCGGAACTCATCGTGCTGACGGTGCCTATGGAAGCAGAAAGAGGTCAGATTACACTGAAGACCAGTGAAGGGGATATCGTTTCGAAAAGCTCCTTCGATTTGGAGGTGCCTGTTGTGATCACATCCTTTACGGCCAATGTGCGTCCGGGGGAAAACCTGACGATTAAAGGTGAGTTTCTGAATTGGGTTACGGGGGTGCATTTTGCCAAAGATACGCTGGTGAGTGAGTTTGTCAGTCAGTCGATGACTGAGCTGGTGGTAAAGGTGCCCATGACGGCAGAGACTGGTCCGATCGTGATTATGACGAGTGGCACACAGCCGCTGATTATAGAGAACGAGCGGGACTTGGTTGTGAGCCTGCCTGCCATCACAAGGATGTCGCCAGTACCCGTTGAGCGGGAAGCTGCACTGACGATTACCGGAACGGATCTTGATCTGACGGAAGGCATTCTCTTTCCGGGAATCAAAGATCCTGTTATGCAGTTCGAAAGTAAATCGGCCAGTCAGATCGTTGTCAAGGTTCCGAAGGAGGCGAACAAAGGCAAGATCTCGCTGAAGGCCTACTCAGGAGTGCTGGTAGAGTCGCCCATAGCGATGGAGCTGGCAGGTGATCTTCCGCCGCTGGAGGCTTTGGGACATCCGTTCTTTGACGATGAACTGAAAAACGGATGGTCGAAGTGGGGAGGCTGGGGCTCAGGAACTGCTGTGGATATGGCATCATCTGAGAAGGTGCGGGATGGAGAGAAGTCGATCAAGGTGACCTTCGGCGGAGGCTGGGGAGGTGCACTACAGATGGGAGGAGGCTCTGCAACCGCAGATTTTACCGAGTTCAGGTTCTCTGTTTTCGGTACAACCGGAACGAATGGTAAGAAGCTTAACGTGATCGTAAAAGGTGGTACTAAACAGGATCAAGTTATTTCGATCGTAGAAGGAGAATGGACAGAATACAAATGGTCGATCGCTTCTGATCTGGGTGCTCCGGCGACGATAACAGAATTTATTCTCCAGGATCAGGATTGGTCAGGTACGATCTATATTGATCATATTGGTTTGAAATAGATGGCGACCCTGCGGATTTTTGGCTTGCTGTTTCTGTGCGCTTCTCTTTCGTGTAAGAAGAAGGAGCAGCCTCCAGCGCCGGTGGAGCCCACCCCGGTAACGCCTGAGAAGGTGGTGGCGGTGAAGGATCCTGAGGTGGCGAAGACCATTGGCTTTTTCCTGGACGACTGGCAGGCGCGGAAGTTTGAAGCGCCTGCATATTCCGAAAAGGCCTTTACAGGAGCACTCGCATCGACCGTAACGGTCGATGCTTCCTCGGTCATCACAAAAATACCCCGGTCTGTATTTGGGAATAATGCTGTCTGGTGGATGGGGAACCTGACTCAGCAGGCAATGGCAGATGTAAAGAACCTGCAAACGCACGTTGTGCGCTTTCCGGGAGGGAACTCGGCAAGTAATTATTTCTGGAATGCAGAACAGGATAAGCTGCCGGCAGATGTTCCCCTTCTTCAGCCGGATAAAGATGGGCGGAGCCAAAAGGGGGACTACCTATATGGACGAAGTAACTACGACTGGCAGTTCAATCTGGAAAAATATTACGATCTGCTGCGGCAAAGCGGCAGTGAGGGCCTGATCAGCGTGAACTATGCTTACGCCCGATACAGTACGGCGAAAGATCCGGTGGCTGCTGCGGCACACCTGGCGGCCGACTGGGTGAGGTATGATAAGGGGCGGACGAGATACTGGGAAGTAGGGAACGAGCATTTTGGAGACTGGCAGACGGGCTACCGTATTGACGTGTCGAAAAATCAGGACCAACAGCCTGAGATCATCACCGGTGAACTTTATGGCAGGCATTTTAAGGTGTTTGCCGATTCGATGAAGAAGGCGGCGGCGGAGGTTGGTAAGCCGATCTTTATAGGAGCTGTGGCTTTTGATGGACCTGCTACGGAATCGTGGCAGACAAGCACGACCAAGGGCTGGAATGCCGGGATGATGAAAGCTGCGGGGGACAAGCCCGATTTCTACGCCGTACATAGCTATTTCACTGATATCGCCAATGTAAATGCTGCAACCATCCTTTCCGATGCTTCTTCTGTGCCGGGCAAGATGATGAGCTTCATTAGCGGAGATCTGCAAAAGAATGGGGCGGCAGTAAAGCCGATTGCCCTGGACGAATGGAATATGTTCGCAAAGGATGCGAAGCAACAGGTATCGAATGTAAGCGGCCTTTTTGCGGTGCTCGTTCTGGGGGAATCACTTACGTCCAAATACGGCCTGACCGCCAGATGGGATATGCTGAACGGCTGGGACAACGGCAATGATCATGGGCTTTTCAGTGCGGGCGATGAGCCTGGCATTCCGAAGTGGAATCCCAGGCCCTCGTTCTTTTATATGTACTATTTCCAAAAGTTTCTGGGCGACAGGCTCGTGCCGGTATCGGTATCAGGGAATGCGGGCTTAAAAGCCTTCGCCTCGACATATTCGTCAGGGGAACTGAATGTATCGATCGTCAATACGTCAACGAGTCCCCAGTCTGCCGAACTGAAATATAAGAATTTCATCCCCGGCAAGCGCTATTTCTGGTACACGCTGGAAGGAGGTACGGACAACGCGGAATTTTCAAGGAAGGTATTGGTAAATGGAGTAGGTCCTTCGCTGGATGCAGGCGGGCCCTCCACGTACAGCAGCATCAAGGCATTTTCAGCTTTGGCGGAGAAGGGGCTGAAAATAACGGTGCCGGCGAGAGGGGCGGTGTTTATGGTTGTTGAAAAGGGAAAGTAGGGTTTGTATTTAAAGCCTAGCAGGTCAGCTTTTTCTGAGGTGATCCGCGCATCATCTTTACAGCCAATGCGTTGCAGAGCGAACCTGGAGATATCAGCATTCGACGGGTTAAATGGAATGCCACTACAGCGCTATATCAGTTTTGCCGAAGCTTTTAAATGATATAAATTTAAGGCATGAAAAAAATTGTAATAACAACAGACTATTCTGCTGAAGCTGAAAACGCGATGCGGTACGCAGCTGAAGTTGCAGCTGACAGGGGGTATTTACTAATTGTTTTTAGCTTGCAGAATGTGTCGATTCATGCCCTTAATGCCCGACTTTCAGGTGAGGCAGTGAATGATTATTTAAAAGTACAAAGTGAACGGCTTGACGAAGTGGTAACAAGCCTTAAGCAGACTTATGGTGCACAAGCCATTTCTCACTTTGCAACAGGTGATTTTTATGTAGAGTTGGAGCGATGTGTCAACCTTCATCAGGCCGATCTGGTCGTTATCGGAATGGCGCAGAGATCGATAGAGCAGGACCTGCTTGGCAACACGACAACTGCGGCACTTGCGCGGTTTAGCTTCCCCATTCTGGCTGTGCCCTTGACTGCGCGGTATAAAGGATTTAAGACCGTCATATTCGCTTGTGACCTGATCAGAGGCGTGCAGAAAAAAATACTGGATGAGGTCAAATTCCTGGCTCAGGACTTTGGTGCCAGCGTGGAAGTATTTCACGTAGGGAGAGAGATCGAACGATTAAATCAGGAGAAGCTTCTTAATGACAGTCTGAACGAGATCGAGCTATCATTAAGCGGTATCAATTACCTGTATAAGCAGGTGAACTCCACGGAAATTATTGAGGCGATCAAGGATGAAGTTGAATCGCTGAATGCAGACCTGTTGATCATGGTGCCTTATAAATATGGTTTCTGGGGATCTATCGTGCATCGCAGTAAGACGAGGATGATGGCTTCAGGCAACAGTATTCCCTTGTTATCGATTCCGCTCTAGCAAGCGGAATTTGTCATGGACTGCTACGCATGAAAGTTCTTCTACACTAACCCGATGGAGAAGCAGCCAAAGCTCACCATCTGGTGGAGGTAATCAGAGAAATAGCGAGCAATAGAACCATAATTCTCAAATAAATTTCATCTCTGTAGCTCTATGTATCAAGGAGGCAGAATTACCAACTTTGAATTTTTGCAATAGATTTCTTCGGTGACTCTCTACCGTGAGCGGGCTTATGAACATCTGTTCGGCAATCTGGGGGCTAGTCATCCCTGTTGACATCAATCGGAGCACTTCGTGTTCTCTCTGCGTGATTTTGGGAACAGCACTCTCCGGTTGTTCCATGACGGGCTCTATCTCCATACTCAGAACCCTATTGCCTTTAATTACCGCATGGACCGCATCTATAAGCTCGCTGGAGGAAACGTTTTTTAGCAGGTATCCAGAAGCACCGGCATCCAGCATACGCTGGACAATACTGCTTTCACTGATGTTGCTTATGGCGATAATCTGTGTCTCGGGATGCAACCTTTTAATGGCAAGCGTGGCATCGATACCGTTCATACCCGGCATGTTGATATCAGCTAAGACGACATCTACCTTGTTGGTGTCCAAAAATATCAGAGTGTCTTCTGCATTGGTAAATGTATCTAGCAGTTTGATCTCCGGATGATTATTGAAGATAAACTCGAATCCGTTCAGTACCAATGGGTGGTCATCTATTATGATTACCGAAATCATTTTATCCATGTGTTTTTCTCTTTTTGACAAATCAGGGGCGCGTTGCGTCAGGGTATTCATCTGCAGGAATTTGAACGTGAAAAGACGAGCCTTTTCCGGGAATCGCATCTATTTCCAGATGGCCGTTCAACAGGGCGATACGGTTGCGGATATTTGAGAGTCCCATGCCTTTAAGGTTTATATTTTCGCTACTCGAGTTAAATCCCTTTCCATTATCCTCTACCGAGACATACAAGATATCGTTCTCTTCCGAACACTGAACCCATACTTGATGTGCTCCGCTATGTTTCAATGCGTTTGTCAACAATTCCTGTACAATACGATACACCGAAATCAGAAAGGGCTGGGAATAATTTCTCCTTAGCTTTGCTGACTGAAAATCAACGGATATATTTGGTTGAGTCATACTTTTACACAAATCTTTCAGGGCGTCTTCAAGACCTCTATACAACAGTGAATCAGGCATGAGATTACGGGAGACCCGTCGCAATTCGTTTACAGATTGGTCAAGCTGACGAATAATAGAACGCAAGTCCGAATGGGCTACAACAACATCAACGTTCTGTTTGTCAATCGAGTCGGTTACGGCAGAAAGCTTCATCTTAACGTTAGCAAGCATACCGCCCAAGCCATCATGCAGATCTCTTGCCAGGCGGCTCCGCTCTTTCTCTTCGCCCTGAAGCATGGCATTGTACATTTTTATCTTTGATTCCTGCCGATGATTTTTAAGCTCTTCCTGCAGCAGCAACTCTTTTTGTTCCAGTAATCTCTTTTTATTTTTTTGGGTCCTATGCCATGTAACACCCAACACAACGAAAAACATACAAAGCGAAGCAGATAGGATGGCAATGTTTCGGTTTCTTTGCAGGGCTAGAGATTGTTCCTGATGCCGGGATTTTATTTGCAACAGCTCTTTTTCTTTTTCAGTAGTTCGGTATCTCTGTTCCAGTTCCAGTATCTGCGCCCTGTTTTTGTTTACCAAAAGGCTGTCGGTGGCAACTTTATACGCCTCGTACCATTTGACTGCTTCCTGATATTGATTCAATGCAACGGTCGTTGTCGCCAAATGGTAATAGACCATCTGTTTGTTTGCCAGAGAAGTTGTTTTTTCTATAAAGGGGAGTACCTCTAGCAGTTTCCCTTTTGCTTCCCTGTATTGCTTGTTCTGATGGTATGCCTCGAACTGATCATACAAAAGAGTTGCAATAAGTTCATCATTCTTCAGATTCTTTGCCTTAAGAAGCCCCTGAGAAAGATGCGCATGGGCTTTCTTAAGATTTCTAGTGGTGGCATAATAACTTCCCGCTACTGTATGGTACATAGGTACATAGATCGAGTTGGGTATCAAACCGGCTATTGAAGCGGCCGTGTCGAGCATCAACCTGGATTGATTGTGGCGCTTTGCGAGAAGGGCATTTCGTGCGGCATTGACGTAAAGTGTCAGTCTTTCTTCCGACGCATTTTCTTTTTTCCGGAGCAAGGCCAACGCCTTACGGTAATAGTGATCTGCTTTCCCGTATTCCTGCTGGTTCATCAGGTTCATGGCCAGGTTCTGGTAATTATTTCCAAGAAGTGTCACATCCCCCGTTTGTTCAGCCAGGGGAATTACCCTGTCCAATAGGATCTGCACATACTCATTGGCTTTATCTTCCCGTTGCAAAAGTGCTCCATAGCTTCCCCAAAGACGCGCACGGTAACGAATGGCTTTTTTCTTATGGTTTGATCCAGTCTTTTTGAGCAGTGCTTCCGCTTGCATATATAAACCTTTTGCCTTGTTGGGGTTTTCGTCGAAATATACAGAGGCGGTATAAAAAGCCATCAAACCGCTATAATAGTCTGTCCGTATCTTTGTTCCTAACAGATTTTTAGCTTCAGAGATATAATGCAGCGCTTTGGTTGCATCATAATCAGACCAGAAGAAACTCAGATCAAGTAGGGATACCGCTTTTTCTTCCCTGTCTGCAACTTGTTGGATACGGCGGTACAGACTATCGCTGTAATGCATTAGTTGCTCATCCGACTGGCAATATGCGGGAGTTGCGGTACTTAAAATACACAGAATAAATAAACAAACTACTTTTGTCACCTGCAATGTTCGTTAACTTCAATATGGAACTTTTGCGTAAAATACACATATTAACAGTTTAGCCAAACCTATAACGATACCAAAGGCGATCGGATGGGACATGCGTAACGGTTTAGAGGCAAACAGGAACACGCATCAGATCCGTTCCTCCGGAATATATATTGAATACCGATCGCATCTGCCAGTCCAGTTTACATCCTGCCGGATTAGTTGAAGATTGGTCAGCGAACCTCGAGAGGTCGAGGTGAGTCACCAGTATAGAAGACGCCGGAATATTTCCATCCTTTACAAGATACTTTATCCTCACATCGAATATGGCATAGCCATTCCCAAGATTTCCGTCCCAGGAAAGCTCTTTTTTACCATCCGAAAAGCTACCGGTCATTGTTCCGTTTCCACCAATGCTGAACTTCCCATTTGGAAAGGTGGCGCTCCACGATGTTTGATCTTGTTTCCCCGGGATACCCAGGGTAAAACCATCGTCTTCCGGAAATTCAGCCAAGATTGCCAGCGTGAGGCTGTCCCCCTTGATTTTGTCTGCGCTTAGCGTGGCCTTGCCAACCAGGGACGGTAAGGGATCATGACCATTGACGTACAACTTGGAAGTAGCCGGGCCCATGTAAGCTTCTCCTCTTATCTGCGAAATGAAATCGTCTCTTCGCTCAGACTCCTTGTTTTCTTTCCTACATCCAAGGAATAGGATAGATAGCGCTGTAATTACTTTTTTCATATTCATGTCCGTTTAGATTAGCGCCATATCATTTGTCCGCTACCCGTCTCAATCTTGTCCTTTCCTTTCCAAATAACAGGAATCACCCCGGGTGAATTCTGTGCGTCAGGATTAGTCGTGTACTGCTGTCCGTCATTAGGTATGATGTTCAATTGCCACAGTCGGCCAAAGCCTTCACCGCTATGTCGATAGTAGCTGCCAACGAGCAGATACTTGCCATCAGGAGAAAACGCGGGTTCGGATTCTGTGAAATTGCTGGTCGTAACCTGTTTCAAATTAGACCCGTCGATATCCATGGTATGAACGTGGTTGGCGATACGCAAGGCCAGCTGGGTGCCTGTTTGATTTACTGCAAGCTCTCCCCAATCCTGAAACTTCATTTCCTTCACCAAGGTTCCGGAATTATACGGAGGAGCAACGCGAACGATATAGTCTCCATGCGTCATAAGAAAGTGGTTATTCGGCAACCAAAGTGCGCTCACATGAAGATCAATGGGCTCCCCGTTAATATTTACGATGCGGGCAACAAACTCTCCATTCCTTTTCAATACTGTAATACCGTCCTCCTTTTCGTAAGAGGTGACCAGGATTAAACTATTGTCAGGCGACAGATAGCCTTTACAGGATGCACTGAGCCCGGGTCCATTGTAAGTGAACTCCTCGGCGACAGCTCCGGTATGGATATCGCTGATGGTGAACCGGATATCGTATTGACCAACACTGCTTGCGTTGACGACGGTCAGCTTCCATTTTCCGTCCCTTGATATGTCAAAATTATTCAGTTTGCTTTCGTTAGGGAGGAAAGATCCCCCAGTCCCGTCAGGCAAACTGATTTTGAGTGTTCCTTCGGTAGCCCAATCATAATAAATTGTACCTTTCAAGGCCGTCGGGTAAATAGCGTCTTTTCTGTTTTCTTCTGCGCCATCTTTAGAACAGGACGAAATGGATAGCATCGTGACTAAACAGATAACCAGAGAACAATTGATTCTTACCATAATCAGAGAGATTAAAATTCTATGTAAAGTTATCTCTGACTTTTATAGTAGACAATCCACGAAAACCAGTATTTTTTGGGGAATCTATAAGACAGTAGCTGTGGCATGGCTGCTGGTAGGTTGCTTTTAGGACGGCTATAACAATTGTGGATTTACTATCCGCGTTGCTGCCTGCAGTCGATCAGTTTTAGCGATAGCATACCGTTTAGTTTGCAACTGGAGTTTATAACGAACTCGTTGTAAATTACATTTTTGAGAGCCTTCAGGATATTATGCAGGTACTTTTTGTAGTTTTATTATTCAGCCTATAATTATGAAAAAAATATCCATTTTAATACTAGCAGGTGCAATTTTGTTTCTGTCTTGTAAGCAGAAAAACACAACTAGTGCTGAAGGTAGCCTAAAAACTAGTATGTCTGCCGATACCATCACGACTACAGTATCCCTTAAATGCGAGCCTGATGCTTTTCATCTGTCTTCTCTTCCTGATACACTTCGCATCGTAATGATCAATAATACAAATGATACGATCACGACGGGAATGCATTTTGAGATCGAGCACCTTGAAAATAAGCGGTGGGTTAAAGTTTCACCCGATCAGGCTTTTCAAGACATCGTTTTTGCAATTTACCCGAACGAGTCGAAGAGCTTTACGCCAAGCCTTTTGAAAGATCAGATCAGGTATAAAGCAGGCGTTTACCGAATGGTTAAATTTTACCTGAAACCGGACTTTAAGAATACCCGAAAGCAGATGTTCGCTTATGGGGAATTTCGCATAGAATAGAACAATGGATATGCCGGTTCCTGATCATATCACCCCGACAGCAAAGAGTGGATATTTGCCTTTGCTATAGTTTATGGAAAAAGCAATCACAGAGGCTGAGAAACTGAATTTGCCAGAGAGCGGGTCTAGCACCTTCAGCGGGAGATCAGATGTCGACATTCAGACCCGCCACATCAAATCTCATAATTTCGTATTGACGATATATACGTCCAAACTACGAAGAGGATCTGCAGTGGTATCCTGAACCACAAATAGATTAGCCCTGGACCGTCAAGGCTTCCCTTCTGATAGTTAACATGGTTTACTGCGGCGTAGATATTTGATGGAAGTATTAGTATGAAAAATAGAATGAGCAGCCACGCTGTTGTTCTCCGGAAATTTGGAATAAGAAGTCCAATAGCCGCAACCACTTCAGTAATACCAGTGAGATAAACGACTTCAGTTTTATAGGAAATAAATGGCGGTAACATCATCGTCATGCCTTCTGAAAATAGAAAATGCCCCATTGCCGTAAAGACTAACATCCCAGACATAGCTATTCTGCCCGACAAAGGAAATTCATAATGGCCACGAAATATTCTTGTAAATAATAGGGCAAGTCCAAATACACCAAAAAGGATTAGTAAGGGTTTCATCTGCTTTTTCAGCAAAGGTCCTAATATTAAAAAATGGATACAATGAACCCAGGTTAAGAAATACGTGCCCGTATTCTGCTCAGTGCCTGCGGGGTTATACCGATGTACGATGCAATATACTTCAGAGGAATTAGTTTTATTAAATGCGGTTGTTCCTTGAACAAGCTCAAATAGCGTTGTTCTGCTGTTTCATTCAGAAGTGAAAGTTCTCTTTTGGTTTTCTTGAGGAACAGATCTTCACTTGCTTGTCTTCCTATAGTGTTTCCAATGGTCGTTTTGGCATAAATGCTTTGCAGGTCGTCATACGTCAGGCGCCAAAGTATTGTTTTCGTGAGTGCTTCTATATTGTAAGTTGAAGGTTGTTGAGTTAAAAACGAATCATAACCACTGACGAAGGTATGGTCGAACGCAAAAGAGAATGTCAAGTCGTTGCCGTCTTTTGGCATGTAGAAGCGTACCATACCCGTTTCGATGAATGATAGATAGCCTTCCGTCTCACCTGCTCTTAATAGAAGTTGATTTCTAGGAAACTCTTGCCTTATGAGTTTTGAAGAGAAAAACCGCCAGTCTCCGTCGGATAGCGTCACGGTATTTTCAAAATGTTGCCTGATTTTCTCCATGTCATTCGTGAAGGTTGTGCGTATTGATGAGCCACTTCCAAATTACTCATTGATTGCCCTTCAGGAAAATTCGCCGAACTTGACGTGTTTTGCAAAGTTTTATTGGTATATCGCAACTATGAGTAATTCTATCTAAACCTGAAAACGCTATTAAATTAAACAAAAACTATGTAAATCGTGACGAAACGCCGGTTGCCTATTCCATCAAAATAGCCTCAAACAGCTGCCTCTGAAAACCAAAAAAGCCCTTCTTGATATCAAGAAGGGCTTTTTAAAGTGACCTGGGAGAGGCTCGAACTCTCGACCCACTGATTAAGAGTCAGTTGCTCTACCAACTGAGCTACCAAGTCGTTTTGTGGTTGCAAAGAAACGATTTTTCGGCATCTTTTGCAACCACAATTTGTATTTTATTTAGGAATACATCTCTTCGCGTTGTTGCTTAACAACGTCGCTGCTGATGTACTCATCGTAACTCATTAGTTTATCGATAATTCCCTTAGGCGTGATCTCGATAATGCGGTTTGCAACCGTGTTTGTTAACTCGTGGTCACGGGAGGTAAAGAGGATCGTTCCTTTGAAATCTTTCATGCCGTTGTTGAGGGCCGTGATGGATTCGAGGTCCAGGTGGTTGGTTGGTTCGTCAAACATCAAAACGTTTGCCTGCTGAAGCATCATCTTGGAGAACATACAACGCATCTTCTCACCTCCGGATAAAACGTTGGATTTCTTCAATACCTCTTCTCCGGAGAAAAGCATCCTGCCGAGGAAACCACGAATGAACTGCTCGTCCTTATCACCTTCAGAGTACTCTCTCAACCAGTCCACCAGGTTAAGGTCTTTGCCTTCGAAGTAGGCCGAGCTGTCGTTTGGAATGTCTGCCACGTTAATGGTAACGCCCCATTTGAATTCGCCTGTATAGTCGGTATCACGACCAGCCAGTACATTATAGAATGCTGTGGTGGCTAAACTGTTGTTGGACAATACCGCAATTTTGTCGCCTTTGTTAACCAGCAGGTCAATGCCCGAGAACAAGGTTTCGCCTCCGGAGACTTTCTTTAGCTTATCGATCTGAAGGATCTGATCACCGGCCTCTCTGGACATGTTGTTGAACATGATTCCAGGGTATTTACGGTTGGACGGTTGAATTTCATCCAGGTTGATCTTATCAAGAGCCTTTTTACGGCTGGTTGCCTGCTTAGACTTGGAAGCGTTGGCGCTGAAGCGGCGGATGAAGTCCTGAAGCTCTTTTACCTTGTCTTCCATCTTTTTGTTCTGGTCTGCACGCTGGCGCAGGGCTAGCTGGCTGGACTCATACCAGAAGGTGTAGTTACCAGAGTAGATGCTCATCTTGCTGAAGTCGATATCAACGATGTGGGTACACACAGTATCGAGGAAGTGACGGTCATGGGATACTACGAGGACTATATTCTCATATCCGGCAAGGAAATCTTCCAGCCATGCGATCGTTTCGATGTCAAGGTCGTTGGTAGGCTCATCGAGCAACAGGATGTCCGGATTTCCGAATAGGGCCTGAGCAAGCAGGACACGGACCTTCTGGTTTCCATCGAGTTCTTTCAGGAGTTTGAAGTGATGCTCTTCTTTGATACCTAGGTTGCTGAGGAGGGTGGCAGCATTATTTTCTGCATTCCATCCGTCCATCTCTGCAAATATGTTTTCGAGTTCCCCGGCGCGCTCGCCGTCTTTGTCGGTAAAGTCTTCTTTGGCATACAGGGCATCTTTTTCTTTCATGATGCTGTAAAGCTCTTTGTGACCCATGAGAACGGTCTCAATTACAGGAATTTCATCAAATGCGTAGTGGTCCTGGGTCAATACAGCCATGCGTTCACCCGGAGTAAAGCTTACCTGACCGCTTGTTGGATCAACGTCACCTGAAAGGATTTTCATGAATGTAGATTTACCTGCTCCATTTGCACCGATAATGCCATAGCAGTTACCGTGTGTAAATTTCAGGTTAACATCTTCAAAGAGTGTGCGTTTACCGAAGCGTAAAGATAGATTGGATACTGTAATCATGCGTAAGAAAAATGAAGTGCAAAGGTAGACAATATGTACAGGATATACCAGATGGCCAAAAAAGTTTTATTTTAGGGTGATGATGACGACCCTGGAACTTGAACTCTCGAAGAGACAAGGCAGCTCCCGTGCTGCCAGCCTTGCCTCTTTATGTATCCGCGGTAAGTTTAGTGTAAAGGAGCTGATCGATCTTTGTTTTCATCATGATGCCGTGCTGGCTTTCCATGCGGCCTGGGTTGCAGAACATGTTTTCCTGTCGGGTAAGGTGGCACAGGCTGACTGGGAGTATTTCTTCAGCCGTTATACAAGCCAGGAAAATAAAAGCTGCCAGCGGCACTTCACGAAAATAGGAATCTACTTTTTTACGAAGCTTTATCCGGATTTTCCGGTGGATGTGCAGCCGGTACTGGAGAAAACGTTGGAATGGCTGGCGGATGAGGAAACACCTGTCGCGGTAAAAGCCAACTGCATTGATATTCTTTATGAGTTGAGAGGAGAGGAGGACTGGTTAAAGGAGGAGTTGATGTTCCAGATTGAATTTATCCTGAGAAACAGTAATTCGGCAGCGCTTCAGTCGCGTGCTAAAAAGTTTTTCGCAAAACTCAGCAAAGAGCGGAAGCTTTAAGTAATTTTGCTGCACAAATTGAATACATGGAACTGACTCTCGGTACTCCCGCAATGCTTTTTCCGGCGATTGCGCTATTACTTTTGGCTTATACGAACCGTTTTCTAGCTCTGGCAAACCTGATCAGAAACTTAAAGAGTCAGTATGTAGAAAATCAGAATCCAAACTTGCTGGGGCAGATACAAAATATCCGGAAACGGATCATACAGGTGAGGAATATGCAGGCTTGTGGGATTATGGGTTTTTTGCTGTGTGTAATATCGATGTGGCTGCTGTATAATTCGCAGAACATCCTTGCAGGCTACGCTTTTGGTGTAAGTCTTCTTTTATTAATGATATCACTGTTGATTTCGTTCAGGGAGACGCAGATTTCTGTTGAGGCGCTTGAGATTGAACTGAGCGATTTGGAAGAACTCGTTAAGAAGAAGTAAGATGACGCTTTCCATTACCACACCGATCCTTTTGTTTCCGGCGATATCGCTGATCCTGCTGGCCTATACGGAGAAGTTTGCTCATCTGGCCAGGCTTACGCGGAACTTAAATAAACAGTATGCCGAGAATGAAGCTGCTGAGCTTTTGGTCCAAATCAGGAACTTGCGGAAGCGTATTCACTTTATAAAGAATATGCAGGTTTTTGGTACGGCGAGTTTCTGCCTCTGCATCGTCAGCATCTTTATGCTCTTCAACAGCTGGATGTTAGCAGGGCAGATTTCCTTCTGGTTAAGCAGCGTTGCTATGATGGTTGCACTCTACTTATCACTGAAGGAAATCTGGTTATCTACCGACGCACTGAATGTGGTGGTTAATGAAGTTTATAAGCGATAACGCTTTTCTTGAAGAAGGTTGGCAGGTACACAATCTTCTTTTTTTGGTCATAGTGGATGTCTGCGGTGTTCATCACTCCCCGTGTGTCCATTAGTTTGTTGAACTTTCCGTTTGAGTGGACGCTGTAAACTAAACCGTTCCAGCACGTTATAAGGAATTCATCCTTATTGATCAGTTGCAGACCGTCGACTGAACTTTCGAATCCTTCTGCTATTTTAGTGAGCTTCTTATTCGCATCTGCTTTCCAGAGAACAGGTCCTGCTCCGATATATAAGTCGGTGCCGACTGCTTTGAGCCCATTGCTACCCTTCAGGCTCGTGATATAGGGCGTTGCTACATTGTTTTTGATACTGAAGATGATCCCGTTTTTCGAATCCGATACATAAACGGTGTTTTTGGAGTCGACAGTTACGTCATTCAATCCTTCTGCTTCCGGGATTTTAATTTTCAGGTCGATCTTTCCGCTGGGGATATCAATAACGACTACTTCGGTCAGGTCGGCTACATAGAGCTTGTTTTGCATCACGGCGATCCCTTTGGGAGCATTAAGTCCACCCACCCACATCGGGTTGATGATTTTTCCGTCGGTAGTGATTCGGGCAATACCGCCCTTGCCATCGACGTCGAAGGGAGTGCCGTCTATCAATGATACAAACATCTGCCTGCCATCGCCAACCGGGGTTACGGATTCGGGTACCGCCAGTGAATCTGTTTCCCAGATCTTGCTGAGCTGGTAGGTTTTTTGCGCATAGAGATTGCCTGAGCAGCTAAGCGCCAGGAGAATGAAGAGCTTTTTCATCAGAATTTGATTTAATGGTGATCCCCTATATGCAACACATAGACGATCCCGGGAATAAAGCTATGAACAATCTCAGAAACGAGAAATTCGTGTACGTTTTTGTTACAAGTATCGTACGCTCCAACATACACTTCTGTTTGTGCCGCTGTACTGAAACACGCACAGTAGAGAAATAGTAATATGCAATTTTGCAAAAAAGAACGGTCTTTGTTTTCGGATTTGCATGAATACTTGTATATTGCTTTAGGAATATCATAAAATTGGCTGTTTGGCTTGTAAATTGTTAATTTAATGATCCACGGCAGTAAAGCTGCCAACAGATCTCAATCTACATCAACTTAATTGGAGGGTAAAAAATGAAGTTAAAAGAATTGTTATTGAACCGTTTTAGTTTTAGAGAAATTCTGAGAAGCTTTTCTATTGATCAATCTGATTTTACAATTCAGGACGAAGAGCTTATTCTTTCAGAAAAGAACCTGTCCAAAAAAGAAACAATTAAAGAGCGTGTTTTAATCCAGGGAAAGGGTCCTTCGGGAATAGTAAGCTTTTTCGGCACGTTACATTTTAATTTGTTAGAAGGACTGGCTGTGTTCGAACTCGATTCTGTAGAACAGAATCAAGCCCGCGTGGCATAAAAGCTATTTCATACCTATAGAAGCCCGTGCGAGGAATTGCACGGGCTTTTTTGTTTTATTTTTGAAGCACGCGGTACTTTTATACCTTTGATGCTTTAAACGCGTCATATATGAAAGAAAACTGGTGGAAAATACTTGCCTCAGTTCTTGTGCTGTACTCTGTGGTGGCTGGCTTTCTGGGTGAAGTTCCTCATTTGCCCATCCTGCATGAAACGATCCGGAATCTTTACTTTCACGTCCCTATGTGGTTTTCCATGGTGATCCTGTATTTGATCTCAGTGATCTACAGCGTTAAATATCTATCCTCTGGAGATGAAAATCACGACCTGAAGGCTGTTGAGTTTGTGAATACAGGTGTGGTGTTTGGCTTTCTAGGCCTGGTAACCGGAATGATCTGGGGGAATTTTACCTGGGGATCTCCCTGGCCGAATGACCCGAAGATGAACAGTTCGGCCATCTCGACCTTGATGTACCTGGCTTACCTGGTGCTGCGCAACTCGCTTGAGGAAGAACAGAAACGTGCCAAGATTTCTGCTGTGTACAACATTTTTGCGTTCCCGGTAATGATCGTTCTGCTCTTCATCCTTCCGAGGATGACAGATTCCCTGCACCCCGGAAACGGTGGGAACCCTGGCTTCAG